>NZ_JBXWSM010000027.1:0-50497 GCF_059613405.1 Ruegeria sp. BHSA118 | reverse complement strand
ATCAGTCCCATAGATGCCCCCGGTCTCTCCCGAGCGTCTCAACCGTCTTTCCAGTCCGTCAGGCCGTCTCTCCGACCCGTCAGCACCGCCTCAGCAGCGCCGGTGAAGGGGGTTCTAAGTATAACCAACAAAACCCGCAAGCGGAAAATACACAAAAACAGAAGAAATTCTTGAGAAGTTCATTTATCCAGCAATTACAGACACTTAAGTCAAGTCAATCAAACGCGCTGCCGTCGACAACAATGTAAAGGCAGGTCAGAATTCGAGGTTCAGCGCGTTATGCACATGATTACCCACAGACTCACGCCCGAGTCAGGCGGAATCGGCCCTGTTGGACCGGAAAGACAGGTTGGGAATCCGCAGGCGCAGGGCAAGCAAGGCGATGATGGCAACCAGGTAAGCAAGCGGCTCGATCTGAAATCCTTTTGCCAGCAAGAGGTAATGCATCGCCCCCAACAATGCGGCCGCGTATACAAGGTAGTGCAGCTTGCGCCAGCGCGGTCCCAGTCGGCGCACAGACCAGTTGTTGGAGGTCAACGCCAGCGGAAGCAGAAGAAGAAACCCCGCCATGCCGACCGTTATGTACGGGCGTTTGAGGATATCCGCCCAGATCTGGCTGGGAAGCTGCACATCGAGAACCAGCCACACAAGAAGATGCAACGCGACGTATAAAAACGTGAGCACCCCGATCGCTCGACGAAACTTCATCAGGTTGAGGCCGACATGCCGGCGCAGGGGTGTGACCGCCAGACCGGCAATCAGCAACTGAAGGGCCAGTTCCCCATATCTGTGCTCCAACGCCTCAATCGGTTCGACCCCCAGACCACCGGTCAGGCCAAGATAAAACAGCCAGGGCGCTGGCAATGCCCCCAGCAGATATATGACCCATACCGGAATACGGCGGAGTGTCTGGTTCATCGCCGACATGCTTCTAATAATTCTTGGCCAGATCCATGCCTTCATAAAGGCTGGCGACCTCTTGTTCATAGCCGTTGAACATCAGGGTCGGCTTACGTGACGCGAAAAGCCCGCCCCCGATCTCGCGCTCTGAAGCCTGAGACCAGCGTGGATGGTCCACGTTGGGGTTCACATTACTGTAGAACCCGTATTCGCGTGGATTGGACATGTTCCAGCTGGTGGGTGGTTCGTCCTTGGTAAGCGTAATCCGAACAATCGACTTGATCGATTTGAAACCGTATTTCCAAGGAACGACCAGACGCAAAGGCGCACCGTTCTGGTTGGGAATCGGGCGGTCGTAAATTCCGGTTGCCATGATTGTCAGAGGATGCATCGCCTCGTCCAGGCGCAAGCCCTCTCGGTACGGCCAATCGAGAACGGGAAACCGCGTTCCCGGCATTTCGTCCGGGCGATAGGCCGTCTCAAAAGCCACATATTTCGCACCGTCTTGCACGCCCGCCACATTGAGAAGGTCAGCCAGCTCAAATCCGTTCCACGGAATTACCATCGACCAGGCCTCCACACAGCGAAAGCGGTAGATCCGCTTCTCTATCGTCATCTCGGACAGGATGGCCTGAAAATCATAGTCGCCGGGACGGTCGACCAGACCGTCAATCTTGACGCTCCAGGGGTCGGTCACCAGCGAATGAGCATATTTCGCCGGGTCATCTTTTCTGGTCCCGAACTCATAGTAGTTGTTGTAGGTGGTGATCTCTTCCCACGTATTCGGCTCCAACCCATCCTGTGCTGCCGCCGGCTTGGCCATCGCGGTCAGGCCGACACCTGCCAGCCCGGCCATAACCTGCCGCCGGTTAAGGAACGCCGCCCGGGGGGTGACGTCGGCATGTGTCAAAGTATTGGTCCAGCGATGCGCCATATGGGTCTCCGTCATCTTCAGTGGTCGTTATTGACGTAGTGTGCTGATAGCACAGAGCCACGGAAACAGGCGTAACGATTGAGCGAAGTGATTGTAACGTTCCAATGTGACGAGGCCTTCGAATAACGTTTCAGCACCGAAATCTATAGACCCAAGAGCCTTTGGAGCCCGGAGGAAAACCGCGGTTTTCGTGGATTATTGTCAGAACACGGGCACAAAACTTTACAACTGCGGGCGCAAGGCTGCACTATTTCAGACGGGCGCCACGCCAAGCCGAACGCGAGGCAAGGCTGCGATTGCAGACTTTTGGCCGCAATGGGAGGAAGAAAAATGTGTGATATCTGCGTAATGAATGCCGTCAAAGACAAGATGCTGTCTCGTCGCGGGTTCTTCAAAGCTGCCGCCGCTTCGGGTGTTGCAGCAGCCGCGACCGGGGCCGTCGCGCCGGCAGCACTGGCGGCCGGGCATGGCGGTGTCGAGGATATGACCCATACGCTGAGCCCGGATTTCCCGACATGGGGCGGTGAACCCGGCATCTCGGCCGAGCAAGCTTTCAACTTTGCTGATCACGGCTTCAATCTGTTCAACCTGTCAATCAACGAACACACGGGCACGCATATCGATGCGCCGCTTCACTTTTCGGCGGATGGGACGTCGGTTGATGAAATCCCCGTCACGGATCTGGTCGCCCCCTTATGCGTCGTGGACATCGCAGCTCGGGCGGCCGAGGACGCTGACACGCGCGTCACCCCGGACGATCTGAAAGCCTGGATTGCGGCCAAAGGTGATATCCCTGATGGTGCCTGCGTGGCGATGCATTCCGGATGGGCAGGCAAAACCGCCACGGATGAGTTCCGCAATTTTGACGGCGAAGCGCAGCATTACCCGGGCTTCCACGTTGAAGCCGCGCAGATGCTGATGGAGGAGACCGGAGCACGATCAATTGCCGTTGATACCCTGTCCCTGGATCACGGCATGTCTGCAGATTTCGCGACGCATTACGCGTGGTTGCCGTCAGGCCGGTTCGGGATCGAATGTCTGGCTGGGCTGGATCGCGTGCCTGCGTCAGGTGCAACGCTGGTGATCGGCGCACCGAAACACGCAGGCGGCACCGGGGGTCCGGCCCGGATATTTGCATTGATCTGACAAATTCCCGGGCGGCCGACCAGCGCCCGTCCGGCCATCTTTCCGGCAGGGCCAAACTTCTGCCACAGTCGCAGGCCAGGACTTCGTGCATTCTTGATCTGTTCGGGACACCCTGCTTTCATGTTGCTCAGACCACTTGTTGTTTCTCTGTCTTTACTGTGCGGACCTGCATTGGCTGATGTGCAATCGTGCAAAAAGCTGTTTGAGCGCGCGCCGCAGGTCCTGAGCGATCTGAACCAGATCGGGTCTGAAGTTTATGAAGACAGCCATCCGGGTCTTGGCTATTCCGCCACTTTTGCAGACCCGTCCTCCAAGATCACGGTTTTCTTCTATGACCATCAACAAAGGGACGTCTCATCCGAAATGGCCCTTGAAAGCTTTAAGCAAGCTGCACGCGATATCGCTGCAATAGCTGCGCGGCGCGGTGCCGAGCTTGGCGAAATCAACGCCTATCAGTTGCGTGATCCGTCGCAGGTGTTGCCGTATCGGGCCGAGGCCAAAGCATCAGATGGCCTGTCCGAATTTCTGGCAGTCGGCGTCGTGGACAATTGTATTGTGAAACTGAGATTCACGGCCCAGTTTCCAATGGAGAAAGCGCAGGTCTGGATGAAGGTCCTCAGTGATTATCTGAACAAAGGCTATGGAAAGCCGACACGAAAAAGGCCCGCCAAAAAAGCGGGCCTTTCAGTTCACGGTGTCAGATCAATGCACCACGGCATCGTCCGGGCGGGGTCGCTCGGAAGTTCCCAAACGATCACCGATGATCAAACCATCGGGCCCGGCGGTGACCGGAACGACGTCACCATCCTTGATTTCCCCGGCCAGCAGAGCCTCGGCCAGAGGGTTCTGCAAGGCGCGCTGGATGACGCGTTTCAGCGGGCGGGCACCGAAGACCGGATCATAGCCTTCATTGGCCAGCCATTCCTTGGCGCTGTCATCCAGGGCCAGCTCGATCTTGCGGGCGGCCAGACGTTTTTGCAGACGTGCCATCTGAATATCGACGATGCCATCCATATCGGCCCGCTTGAGGCGGTCAAAGATGATCGTTTCGTCCAGACGGTTCAGGAACTCGGGCCGGAAATGTGCCCGGACCGCATCCATCACGTCGCGCTTGGCCTGTGAACTGTCCGCACCTTCGGGCAACTGGCTGAGCGCCTGAGACCCAAGGTTCGACGTCAGGATGATCAGCGTCTGTTTGAAGTCCACGGTGCGGCCCTGACCATCGGTCAGCACACCGTCATCAAGAACCTGCAACAGCACGTTGAACACGTCCGGGTGTGCCTTTTCGACCTCGTCAAACAGCACGACCTGATAAGGCCTGCGCCGCACGGCTTCGGTCAGCACACCACCTTCGTCGTAACCGACATAGCCCGGAGGAGCCCCGATCAGACGGGCAACAGCGTGTTTCTCCATGAACTCGGACATATCGATACGCACCATCGCGTTATCGTCGTCGAACAGGAAATTCGCCACGGCTTTGGTCAGCTCGGTCTTACCCACGCCGGTCGGGCCGAGGAACAGGAACGAGCCCAGCGGGCGGCCTTCGTCATTCAGGCCCGCACGCGCACGGCGCACGGCGTTGGCCACGGCGGTCACGGCCGCATCCTGACCTATCACGCGGGAATGCAGATCGTCTTCCATCCGCAGCAGCTTCTCACGCTCACCTTCCAGCATTTTCGAAGTCGGGATACCCGTCCAGCGCTCCACGACGGAGGCAATCTGTTCCGGACGCACCGTTTCCTCGGCCATCATGGCGTTGCTTTCGGCGTTCTCGGCCTCGGTCAGCTTTTTCTCAAGCTCGGGAATGACGCCATAGGACAGCTCACCGGCTTTCGCCAGATTACCCTCACGTTTTGCGATCTCCAGATCAGCCCGCGCCTTGTCGAGCTGTTCTTTCAGATCCCGCGCGCCAGCCAGCTTGTCGCGTTCGGCCTGCCACTGCGCGGTCATCTCGGCGGATTTTTCCTGAAGTTCGGCAAGATCCTTCTGCAAGGTTTCCAGACGATCCTTGGAGGCCGCATCGTCTTCCAGCTTCAGCGCCTCTTCCTCGATCTGCATCTGAAGGATCTGCCGATCCAGCTGATCGAGTTCCTCGGGCTTGGAATCCACCTCCATCCGCAGACGCGACGCCGCCTCATCGACCAAGTCGATGGCTTTGTCGGGCAGGAACCGGTCGGTGATATAGCGATGCGACAAGGTCGCCGCCGACACCAGCGCCGAATCCGAGATGCGCACGCCGTGGTGCAACTCGTATTTTTCCTTGATGCCGCGCAGGATGCTGATCGTGTCCTCGACCGTCGGTTCGTGAACCATCACCGGCTGGAACCGGCGCGCAAGGGCCGCGTCTTTTTCAACGTATTTGCGATACTCATCCAGTGTGGTCGCGCCAATACAATGCAGCTCACCCCGGGCAAGCGCAGGCTTGATCAGGTTGGCGGCATCCATCGCACCATCGGACTTCCCAGCCCCGACCAGCGTGTGCATCTCGTCTATGAACAGGATGATTTCACCCGCAGCTTCAGTCACTTCGGTCAGAACGGCCTTGAGGCGTTCTTCGAATTCGCCACGGTATTTCGCACCGGCAATCAACGCACCCATGTCGAGCGCCAGCAGCTTCTTGTCCTTCAGCGATTCCGGCACGTCGCCGTTGACGATGCGCAACGCCATGCCCTCGGCAATCGCGGTTTTACCGACGCCGGGTTCCCCTATCAGAACCGGGTTGTTCTTGGTGCGGCGCGACAGAACCTGCATCGAACGGCGGATTTCCTCATCCCGCCCGATGATCGGATCAATTTTGCCTTCGGCCGCAGCCTCGGTCAGGTCACGTGCGTATTTCTTGAGCGCGTCATAACCTTCTTCCGCCGATGCGGTATCAGCGGTGCGACCCTTGCGGATGTCATTGATCGCCTCATTGAGTTTCTGGGCAGACACCGCACCCGCCTCCAGCGCCTCTTTGGCCTTGGATTTGACCATGCACAGCGCCATCAAAACGCGTTCAACGGGCACAAAACTGTCGCCTGCCTTGGTGGCGATCTTCTGCGCCTCGTCCAGAACCTTGGCGGTCTGGCCGTCCATGTAAATCTGGCCGGCATCGCCGCTGACTTTCGGGATTTTGCCCATAGCGGCGTCCAGCGCCTCGACCACGCGGTTCGGCGCGCCGCCCGCGCGTGTGATCAGGTTGCTGGCCAGCCCCTGATCGTCATCCATCAATGCTTTGAGTATATGTGTGGGCTCCAGCCTCTGGTGCCCCTCGCGCAGCGCAATCGTTTGCGCCGCCTGCACGAATCCCCGTGCCCGCTCGGTGAACTTGTTCAAGTCCATGATATTCTCCTTTTCCAAGCGCCCCGTTTTGATGCGCCCGCCTGGCGGCACGCGTCGGTCGAAGCCTCACATTCAATCTGGGAAATATCTTTGCCGGTTCAAGAGGCTGAACGGCAGAATCCCGCACTATTCGCGCTGGATTGTGTAGACCGTGTACCCTCCGGTCTGGGCCACCTCAACAGCGCCCAGATCATCAACCAAAGACTGTGCCGCATCGCTGCCTGTCGGGCATGAGACAAGATCGGCGGTGTGGTCGAGGAAATTGCCGGTAAAGGCGGTTTCTCCGGTCAACTGGCACCAGTCATCCTCGGACCGATAACCGCGGACAAGATACAAATCATCATTGGTCGGGGGCGGCGCGGCGCCTGTTCCGGTCTGTGGAGGCGTGTCGGCGCAGGCGGCCAGCGTGGCCACGACGGCCAGCGGAACAAGGTGCTTCATGGTCTGTCCCTTTGATGCAATTTTCGTTTCAGAATGGCAGCACCATAGCACAGTTGGGACAAAGCGGGGAAACCGCTGGCTCCTTTGTCAGCCGTGGGGGTCAACCGCCGTCGATCTGCCGGATCAGCTTTTGCGCCTCGTCATCGCCCTGCTCGACCGCGAGGCGAAGAAACCTCAGCGCCTCTTCGACATCGCCGATTTCATAGAGCAACCGGCCGAATTTGCGCTGCGATTTCATATCGCCAAGCTTTGCGGCCCTGCCCCAGAACAACAAGGCCGCTTCCGTGTCCTGGGGCACACCGTCCCGCCCGTGATAGGTCAAGGACCCAAGATTGTGCAGCGCCACGACATTGTTCTGCTTGGCGGCCTGGAAATAATAATCCAGCGCCTGTTCGATGTCCTTGGAGTAGCCGTTCTCGCCGATCTCGTAGATGTAGCCCAGGCGCGCCGCGGCATCGGCGCTGCCGTTTCGGGCCGCCATCTTCAGATAGTCGACCGCGCGCTGCATATCGCGCGCGACATGCGTTCCTTCGCGATAGATTACGCCGAGGTGCAGCAGAGACGGCTCATATCCGAAGAACGCGGCCCTTTCATAATAGTACAGCGCCTTGTCGATGTCGGGCGCAACACCTTTCCCGTTCTCGAAGCCATACGCGACGTTGTGCATTCCCATCGGCAGACCGCTTTCGGCAGCCGCCATGTACCAGGCAAACGCGGTCTCGTGGTCCTCGAGAACGATCTCGCCATCACTATACAGCGAAGCGAGCGTGTTCATCGCCAGCCCGCTGCCCTCCATCGCGGCCAGTTCCGAAAACTCGAGCGCCATTTCCAGCTTGCCGCCCTTCATGAGCGCCCGGCCAAAGGCGGCCACGACCTCGGCATCGACATCCTGGTCTTTCAACAGCAGATCGGCGCAGATCGCCATCGCATTCTCGGCGTCCATGTCGGCCCATTTCACCCCGTCGAAATAGGGCGACTGGCCCGGTGCGGCAGCGGCCATCAAGCAGTCATACTCTCCATCCGAATAGTCGGGGTCTTGTGGTGGATCGTCGGGGTCGGGTTCCGGCCGGGGGCGCAGGTCGGAAACCCGCAGGCGCCGTTGCGGTTCCTTGGGGTCGTCGACCATTGCCGGCGCAGAGGCCTCCCCGGTCAACCCGACCAGCAGATCGCGCGCCAGCTGCGAATAGATCGGGCAATCGGCGTAGATCTGTGCAAAACTCTCAATGGCCGTCGCCGACCCGCTGTCCTTGACATCCGCCCAGACCAGTCGGGCCTCGCCGCAATCCGTTTCACCGGCCCAGACCGCGCCCGCCCCGACCAGAACAGCCGCCGCGGCCACCACACCCAACCGTATCATCCCGTATTTTCCTGCGTCTTTTCTTGTCTCGATGCGTCACACGCTCTACAGAAGCGCCGATCCCGTCAAGCTTGAAAGGCCGATACAATGCCCCAAACCGCCGATGACCGCCTGATCGTCGCCCTCGACGTCCCCAACGCGCTGGAAGGGCTGAAGCTGGCCGAGACGCTGGGCGACGCCGTGTCGTTCTACAAGATCGGCCTGGGCATGCTGACAGGCGGCGGGCTGGCACTGGCCAATGAGCTCAAGCAGGAACATGGCAAGCGCATCTTCCTGGACATGAAGCTGTTCGACATCGGCAACACGGTGGAAAACGCGGTGCGGGGGCTGGCGCAGTTCGATCTGGATTTCCTGACCGTGCATGGCGACCCGCATGTGGTGCGCGCCGCCAAGGAAGGCGCGGCGGGCAAGGATCTGAAAATCCTGGCGGTGACCATCCTGACCTCACTGAACCGCGACGACCTGGATGCCGGCATGATGAAGGCCGGTGACGTTCAGGACATGGTGGTGGAACGCGCCGCCCACGCCTTCGAGGCCGGCGCCGACGGCGTGATCGCCAGCCCGCAGGAGGCCGCCCTGATCCGCGCCCTGCCCCAGGCGGCGGGCCGGCTGATCGTAACCCCCGGCGTGCGTCCGGCAGGCGCGGCACTGGGCGATCAAAAACGTGTGGCCACACCTGCCAGCGCCATCCAGGACGGGGCGGATCATATCGTAGTTGGCCGCCCCATTTATCAGGCCGAAGATCCGAAATCCGCGGCCGCGGCCGTTTTGACCGAGTTAAATTCTCTGAAAACGTGATGAGAAGGGCCTTCGTTTCAACTGGGATTCATGCTGAAAAAACCGCCACAACAGGTTGACCTTACGTCAATTTTTCGCGAATCCGCGCCAAATCGTCCCTGTGCCAGAAAACACACATTCAAAAAGCGAGTTTTTGAAAAGCGCGCTTAACCCTATCTCAGCCCGAAAATCTTGGCGATTCTCAAGGAGATTTACTCCCCAACGAACCTACTCTTCCTGAGGTTCGTTACTTCCCCCCGCGAAGCGCGGGGGGTTTCTTTTCTCGGAATGATCTTTGATCGATATCACTGGATGATATAAGGAACCCCCAAGACAACTGCGGAACACACGAGGACGCAGATGCCCGGTCTTTGCCGAGATTGCCTGACCCCATTGACGAACGAACGCCGCTGCACGGCCTGCGGCAGCCCCAGGATAAAGTCTCATCCCGAACTGTTTGATCTGTCCATCGCGCATATGGATTGCGATGCCTTCTATGCTTCGGTGGAAAAGCGGGACAACCCGGAACTGGCAGACAAGCCCGTCATCATCGGCGGCGGCAAACGCGGTGTTGTGTCCACGGCATGCTACGTGGCCCGAATTCGCGGTGTGCGATCCGCCATGCCCATGTTCAAGGCGTTGCAACTGTGCCCCGATGCCGTCGTGATCAAACCGCGCATGTCCGTATATGCCCAGGTCTCACGGGACATCCGCGCCATGATGGACGAACTGACACCGGTGGTCGAACCCCTGTCCCTGGACGAAGCTTTCATGGACCTGTCCGGCACCGAACGCCTGCACGGAGCCCCCCCGGCCGTCATGCTGGCGCGCCTGGTCAAACGCATGAAGGATGAACTGGGTGTGACAGGATCCATCGGGCTGAGTCACAACAAGTTTCTGGCCAAGGTTGCCTCGGACCTCGACAAGCCCCGCGGGTTTTCGGTGATCGGCAAGGCAGAGACGGCAGAGTTTCTGAATGACAAACCCGTAAGGTTGATCTGGGGCATTGGCCCCGCCGCGCAGGAATCACTGGACCGGGCAGGGATTCGAACCTTCAACGACCTGCTGCGTTGGGATCAGGAGGCTTTGACTGCGCGTTTCGGCTCGATGGGGTATCGCCTGTGGCATTTGGCACGGGGTCAGGACAAACGGCGCGTTTCAGCCCATGAACCGATGAAATCCATCAGCAATGAGACCACGTTTTTCGAGGACACCGCCAATATCGACGTTCTGGACGGGCATTTGTGGCGCATGGCCCTGAAGGTCTCGGACCGGGCCAAGGCCAAGGATCTGGCTGGCCGGGTCGTTACGCTGAAGCTGAAGAAGGCCAATCACAAGGTTCTGACACGGCGCGTGTCATTGCGGGACGCAACGCAGATCGCCGACAGGATTTATCGCACCGCAAAAGGGCTTTTCGATCAGGTGGGGGATCAGGGGCCGTACCGCCTGTTGGGGTGTGGCCTGTCTGACCTGTGCCCAGCGGATCAGGCCGACATCTCCGGCGACCTGCTTGACCCCGGCGCTGGCCGCAGATCACAAGCCGAGCGGGCCACCGACCAAATCCGCCAGAGATTCGGCCCGGAAGCAATCGTGAAGGGCCGCGCTTTGCGCTAGTTTCATTCCGCAGCCAGACGGAGAGGTTTTGAACCGATTCCGGATATGTCGCGCACCACCTGCCGGAGGAGTTTCGAAAACGTCATGAAATTGGCGTTCGGCGCAATCTTTTCTTCGTCCATATACAAGGCCCGGTCGATTTCAATCTGGATCGCGTGTTGCTGGCGGGTGGGGCGGCCGTAAGTCTGTGTCACATAGGCCCCGGCAAACGGGGCGTTGCGCACCACGTTCAGACCTGCCGCAGCAAACGCCGATTCGATGAGGTCCACGATTTCGGATGACGCCGACGCACCGAACCGATCACCCAGCACGATTTCCGGCCGTTTATTTCGGGTCGTACCGGCCATGGCGACCGCCTCATGCGGCATCGAGTGGCAATCCACCAGAATGGCCTGGCCGAATTTCTCGTGTGATTCGGCCAGCAGGGATTTCAAACGTGCATGATAGGGTCGCCAATAGGTGTCGATACGCAACCGCGCCTCGTCCATGGTCAGCTTGCCGCTGTAGATTGCCCGTCCATTTGCCACAACGCGGGGAATCACACCCAACCCTGATGCGACCCTGGGGTTGTGCCCATGCCTGCGGGCACCGCTGATCAACGCCGGGTCCAGTTCGTCCAGACTGCGATTCAGGTCCAGATAGGCGCGCGGCATGGTCGCTTTGATCAAAGGCGCGCCATTTTCGGCCGCAGCGGCAAACAATTGATCCACGAAAGCGTCTTCCGAGGATCGAATCACGCTTTGATTCAGAACGGACCGCTTCAAAAACGCCTCGGGATAATTCCGCCCGCTATGCGGGGATGAAAAAACCACGCATGAACTGCGGTTTTCCGGCATATCCAATACAAAGGCTGCGTTCTGCATGATCCCTCCATCTTCGCAATCAACATAGACCGGAAAATAGTTCTGCCAAACCCCTTGAACCCTTTTGCGACTCCTTTTATAGACCCCGCTACCGGCGCGGGGTTCCGCGCCCCATTTCGTTATGGGGCTGGGCACGCAAAGGGAAAGTGGGCGGTTAGCTCAGCGGTAGAGCACTTCGTTGACATCGAAGGGGTCACAAGTTCGATCCTTGTACCGCCCACCATGATTTCACTGTTCCGGAGATCCGGGACACCCGAGTAACCCAGGCGCTGGCCACGTCCTTGATGAAGGCGCCGCAGATTGGAGACAGACCATGAAGGTCAAGAACTCGCTCCGCTCGCTCAAGAATCGGCACCGCGACTGCCGTGTTGTGCGTCGCAAAGGCCGCGTCTACGTTATCAACAAGACGCAGCGCAAGTTCAAAGCTCGTCAGGGCTGAGAACAGCAAAACACCGTTTTAGAAAACCGCGCTCTTGAGCGCGGTTTTTTTGTTTTCTGCACCTGTGGGCCTGACGTGCTACCCTTGCTTCGATATTGCGGAGTGTGAAACCCATGCGCGAACACGGCATCGATGTACTGGTGGGAACGACCAAGGGAACGTTCATTGTCTCTGGTGATCAGACCAGGTCAGACTGGAAAGTGACGGGCCCGCATTGCGAAGGATGGCCGATCAACCACGTCATTGGCGACAAGGAAACAGGCACGCTTTGGGCCGGGGGCGGTGGTGACTGGCATGGTGCCGGTGTCTGGCGTTCCGAAGACGGCGGTGTGACTTGGCAGGTCGCAAAACTCACCAAGGGTCAAATGGACGAGTGGGCCGCCAACGACCAGGATCTTGCCCAGATGATCGGCTGGACCGGAGAACCCGCACCATTCGCCGATGAGTTTTCGCAGGTCTGGTCTTTGCGCTATCGACATGGAACGTTGTACGCTGGCACAAAACCGGCCCGTCTGCTTGCCAGCCACGACAATGGTCGGACATGGGACACGCTTGAGGGCCTGACAAACCACCCCTCAGCACCCGATTGGAATCCCGGCGGGGCGGGGTTGGTCCTGCATACAATCGTGACTGACCCAAATGATTCGAAAAAGCTCTGGGTCGGCATATCCGCTGCGGGTGTGTTTGCAACCGAGGATGGCGGCGCAAGCTGGGAGCGGCGCAACAGATTGTCCAACGCCGAAGCTTGTGCGCACCATGATCATCCCGCTGCCCCCAGGGATGGTGAAACGGGTCATTGCGTTCACAACATGGTTCAAGCTCCGGGAACCGCGGATCTGCTGTACCAACAAAACCATCACGGTGTCTGGCGCTCGGCCGACGGAGGGCGCAGTTGGGATGACATCACCGAAGGCCTGCCATCCACCTTTGGATTTCCGATTCATGTTCACCCGCGCGATCCGGACACGATCTGGACATTGCCTTTGAACGGAGACAGCATCGGGCGCTATCCACCGGATGCCGCCGCGGCCGTTTGGAAATCCACAAACGGAGGCGCAACGTGGCAAGACCAGCGACGTGGCTTGCCGCAAGAAAACTGTTTTTTCACCGTTCTGAGACAGGCCATGGCCGGAGACCGCCGAGACCCCGCCGGCATCTATTTCGGGACCAACAGCGGCTCGGTTTTTGCCAGTGTTGATGAAGGGGACACATGGACGGAAGTCGCCCGCCATTTGCCCACGATCCTTGCAGTTGAGGTACTTGATCGTGAGTGATCCAGACACTGCTGTGTGACGCGGAATTTCCCGTTCAACACAACTCGCGCCCGCCCAAAAAAGCCTCGCAAGGGCGCCTGCGCTCATTTGACCAAGTAAATCTGTCGGATTTTCTTGCATCTCGCTGAGAATCGTATAATTGAGCAAATCAGTCGGGTTATTAGCCGACGCGAAATTCAATTGTTGGGGCAAACTATGCTGAAATCCACAACCTGCCTGGCCGCCGCTCTGTCGGCATTGATCGCAACATCAGCCGCCGCCGAAGGCGAGCTGAATCTTTATTCGTCGCGCCACTATGACACTGACGAACGCCTCTACACCGATTTCGAAGAGGCCACCGGCATCAAGATAAACCGGATCGAAGGCAAGGCGGATGAATTGATCGCGCGCATGGAAGCCGAAGGCGCGAACTCACCGGCAGACGTCATGCTGACGGTCGACACGTCTCGGCTGGCGCGTGCCAAAGATGCGGGCATTCTGCAAGCAATCGACAGTGAAACCCTGGAAGAGCGCATCCCCGCCAACCTTCAGGACGAAGACAACCAGTGGTTCGGCTTCTCGCAACGCGGTCGGATCATCTTTTTCAACAAAGAAAACGTTGCCAATCCGCCGGCCACTTACGCAGACCTCGCCAAGCCGGAATATAAGGGCATGATCTGCATCCGGTCCTCGACCAACACCTACAACCAGACCCTGCTCGCCTCGATCATCACACATGAGGGCGCCGAAGCCGCAAAATCCTGGGCCGAAGGCGTTGTCGCCAACATGGCCCGAGACCCGCAAGGGGGTGACACCGACCAGCTGCGTGGCATCGTTTCGGGCGAATGCGACATCGCTGTATCGAACACCTACTACTATGCGCGGGCCATCCGCAAAGACGTCAAAGGCCTTTCCCCTGACCTGGACAAGATCGGCCGGGTCTTCCCCAATCAGGACAGCTATGGTGCGCATATGAACCTGTCGGGCGGTGGCGTCGCGGCACACGCGCCGAACAAGGAAAACGCAATCCTGTTCCTCGAGTATCTGGCAAGCGATCAGGCGCAGAAGTACTTCTCGGCGGGCAATGACGAATTCCCGGCAGTGCAGAGCGTTGAACTGGCGGAATCAGTAAAGGCACTGGGTGAGTTCAAAGCTGACGACGTGAACCTGTCGGAGGTCGCAAAGAACATCCCGGAAGCACAGAAAATCTTTAACGAAGTCGGCTGGAAATAATCCGCTGCCTCGTCAAAAGCTTGCGAAGGGCGCAGAGCTTCTGTGCCCTTTTTCATTTACACATACATAATTTTTATTTAATTTTCCCGTAAATGAAAATTTCTCTCGTTTGTGATCCATGCTCGACAACCTCTCAAACCGCCTTGCCGTCCGTTTGAACGATCTCCGCCACGGGCGCGGGTGGTCCCTGGATCAACTGGCCGCCCACAGCGGAATCAGCCGCGCCACGCTGTCCCGCATGGAGAAAGGAGAGGTCAGCCCCACTGCTGAGAATCTCGGCCGCCTCTGTGCTGCTTATGACCTGCCGATGTCACGGCTTTTGATGATGGTCGAAGACAGCTTTGACCCCAAAGTGCCGTTTGAACGCCAGACCGAATGGCGTGATCCCGAAACCGGCTTTACCCGCCGCGCAGTTTCACCCCCTGCAAACGGCCTGAACGCCGAGGTCGTGGAATGCCACCTGCCGCGCGACATGGTCATCACTTACGAGGCGCCGCCCAAGTCCGGGCAGGAACACCATCTGATCCTGATCGACGGCGCACTGACACTGACAGTTGACGGAACACCCCATGCGCTGAGCGCCGGAGATTGCCTGCGCTATCACCTGTCGGGCCCAACCCGGTTCGAAACCGGCGCATCTCGCGGTGCGCGTTATCTCTTGGTGCTGATATGATCTCGCGTCTGACCGATCTCGATTTCAGCGCGGCAGTGGATGATCTGGCGGAAATCCTCCACGCCTGTGTGCATGACGGGGCCAGCATCGGCTTTGTCCTTCCGTTTACCGAGGATGACGCACGAAAATACTGGCTGCAAAATGTTCGGCCTGGGCTGAAAGCCGGTGCATTGGAGCTGTTTGTGATCCACGACAACGGGCGCATTCAGGGCACGGTGCAACTGATCCCCGCGACCATGCCCAATCAGCCGCACCGCGCGGATGTCGCAAAACTTCTGGTGCACCCGAACGCCAGACGGCGCGGTTTTGGCCGCGCCTTGATGGAAGCCCTCTTTCAACGAACGACAGAGTTGGAACGCACGATGCTGGTTCTTGATACCCGCAGCACCGATCCTTCTCGATTGCTTTATCTGGACCTTGGGTTTCAGATCGCCGGGGAAATTCCGAACTATTGCCGGAACCCGTTCGAAACCAGACTGGAACCCACAACCTACATGTATAAAGAGCTGTCAGTCTGACCCCAAACAGTGACCGTATGACCGTGGATCATGGATTTTTCCCCAGTGGTCCACGCGAAGTCGTGCGAAAGGTTCGGGGCATTCCCATGCCGCGCTTTTGCGCGGCGCGCGCTGCAACCAGGCCTGAACACAGCGGAACTCAATCGCCCGGCCACCTGAAGGGATGACCGGGCGATCAACTTAGTGCCTTGCGTTCAGAAATGCGCTGACTTCGTGCCTGCGGGCTTTTCCATCGGAGGCGCAAATTTGGTCAGGTCGATACCTTTCACGGCCGATTTGTATTCCTCGGCGGTCGGCATTCGGCCCAAAACAGCCGACAGCACCACCACCGGGGTCGATGCCAGCAGGGATTCGCCTTTCTTGTCCGCCGCGTCCTCAACAACACGCCCCTGGAACAGGCGTGTGGACGTGGCCAGCACGGTGTCACCCTTTGCGGCTTTCTCCTGGTTGCCCATGCAGAGGTTACATCCCGGACGCTCCAGATACAGGATGTTCTCGTATTCCGTCCGCGCTTTGCTTTTTGGAAACAGATCGTCGAATTCAAAGCCTGAATACTTCTGAAGAATGCTCCACTCGCCTTCTTCCTTCAGCTCATCGATGATGTTGTAGGTGGGCGCCGCAACGACCAGCGGGGCCTTGAACTCGACAGTGCCCTTCTCCTTTTCGATGTTTTTCAGCATCTGCGAGACGATGACCAGATCGCCCTTGTGCACCATGCACGATCCAACAAATCCCAGATCGACCTTCTTTTCCCCCTTGTAGTGGGAAACCGGCCGGATCGTATCGTGGGTATACCGCTTGGATACATCGGCGTTATTGACATCCGGGTCGGCGATCATGGGTTCGCTGATCTCATCCAGGTCAACCACCAACTCGGCAAAATACTTGGCGTTCTCATCCGGTTTCAGGGCCGGCTTTTCACCCGACTTGATTTCCGCGATGCGCGCGTCGGCCTTGTCGATCAGGCCTTGCAGTGTCCGGGCCTCGTTATCCATTCCCTTGTCGATCATGATCTGGATACGGCTTTTCGCGATTTCCAGAGATTCGATCAACGTGTCATCCGCTGAGATGCAGATCGACGCCTTGGCCTTCATCTCGGCCGTCCAGTCGGTAAAGGTGAATGCCTGATCCGCCAGCAATGTACCGATGTGAACTTCGATGATCCGCCCCTGAAACACGTTGTCGCCGAATTTCTTCAGCATCTGCGCCTGGGTAGCGTGAACCACATCGCGGAAATCCATGTGATCCGCCATCTGGCCCTTGAACGTCACCTTGACCGATTCCGGGATCGGCATGGTGGCTTCGCCAGTGGCCAGCGCCAGTGCAACAGTCCCCGAGTCAGCACCAAACGCGACGCCTTTGGACATACGTGTATGCGAGTCGCCACCGATGATGATCGCCCAGTCATCCACGGTGATGTCGTTCAGAACCTTGTGGATAACGTCTGTCATCGAGTGATAAACACCTTTGGGGTCACGCGCAGTGATCAGGCCAAAGTTGTTCATGAATTTCATCAGTTTTGGGATATTTGCCTGCGCCTTGGAATCCCAAACCGAAGCAGTATGACAGCCAGACTGATAGGCGCCGTCAACGGTGGGCGATATCACTGTCGCCGCCATGGCTTCCAGTTCCTGCGCCGTCATCAGGCCGGTGGTGTCCTGCGAACCGACGATGTTGACTTTCACCCGAACGTCCGAGCCCGCATGCAGAACTTTTCCTTCGGCCACACCAACCGCGTTTTTGTTGAATATCTTTTCAACCGCCGTCAGGCCCTGCCCTTCATGCGAGATCTCCTTGGACGGTGCGAAAGCGGATTTCACCTCGAGACCGAGCGTCTCGGCCGCGAATGTCTGGAGCTTTTTGCCAAAGACAATGGCATAAGATCCTCCGGCCTTTATGAACTCGATCTTTTGCGGCGTGAAGGATGATGACAGATCGACCAGCTCTTTGTCGCCTGCATCATTATACAACTTATTGTCCTTGGTGTTGATGGTCAGTACCGTTCCGGTCTCGACAGAATATTTCTGCTCGAGGATAGGATTGCCGTCGTTGTTCAGGATCGGCTTGCCGTCGGCATCCACTTTCTTGACCCAGTTCTTGAGATCGATGCCGATCCCGCCGGTTACGCCGACTGTGGTCAGAAAGATCGGTGAAATCCCGTTGGTACCGGCAACAACCGGCGCGATGTTCACGAATGGAACATAGGGGCTGGCTTGCTTTCCGGTCCACAATGCAACGTTGTTGACACCGGACATGCGCGACGATCCAACGCCCATCGTGCCTTTTTCAGCAACCAGCATGACACGCTTGTCCGGGTGCTGTTTTTGCAAATCCTGAATCTCGGCCTGTGCTTCGGGTGAGATCATGCACTTGCCGTGCAATTCACGGTCCGACCGCGAATGCGCCTGATTGCCGGGCGACAGAAGATCGGTCGAAATATCCCCTTCGGCCGCCACATAGGTCACAACCTTGATTTCTTCTTCGATGTCGGGAAGCCGGGTAAAGAACTCGGCCTTGGCATAGCTTTCCAGAATGTCCCTGGCGACGGCGTTCCCGGCCTCAAAGGCTGTTTTCAGACGGTTGGTATCTGCGTCGTACAGGAACACCTGGGTTTTCAGAACTGCGGCCGCTTTCTGCGCAATCTCTGCGTCATCGCCCAGCGCCAGATCAAGCAGAACCTCTACCGATGGGCCGCCCTTCATATGCGACAGCAATTCAAACGCGAAATCCTGCGAGATTTCTTCGACCGTCGCTTCACCCAGGATGATCTCTTTCAGAAAGCGCGCCTTTTCACCTGCGGCGCTGGTTGTGCCCGGAAGCGTGTTGTAGATGAAGTAGTTCAGTGAATCGGCGCGATGAGCGTGATCCGTATCTTTGATCTGCCCGATGATTTCCTGCAAAAGGGCACCGTCTTCGATGGGTTTGGGGTGCAGACCCTGTTCTTTGCGCGTCTCGATTTCGTTCAGGTATTCTGTGTAAAGGCTCATGACGGTTCCGACCATTTAGCTGATGCACCAGGCCGCGTGAAAGCCCGGCACCTTGATTTTGTATGCGGCGGTATACCAAAATGTGCCGGCATGCAAGATACCGATCTGCGACCCGGTGTCCTGCCCCACAGGCGATGCCCGCCGCAATGTCGGGCGGTGCGTCGATGGGAATGTCGATCCCCTAGCCCCCGAAAGCCGCAATAAGCGCTTTTGCCAAGGGCAAAGAAGAATAGCCCACCCGTGAAGGTGTAAGCCCCATCCGCACGGCCACCATGTCACGCGACGGGAAAATTCCGATGGACTGACCGTCATGCCCTTGCAACCAAACCGCGTCTTCAAACGGAGGCAGGTCGCCCGGCGATTTCAACCAAAGATGACCCTTGGCATATTCCCCACCAGACACCGCAACAGGTTCGAACATCCAGTCCACAAAACCTGTGGGCAAAATCTGTGCGCCGTCCCAAACCCCTTTTTGCAGCAGAAACTGGCCATACCTCGCCCAGTCTCGGGCCGTGGCGTACATATAGCTGGATCCGATGAATGTATCGGCGACATCTGTCTCGATGATCGCCGAAGCCATGCCAAGCGGTTCAAAAAGCGCATCCCGAGGATAGCTCAAACCGCCATCGGGCAGCTTGTCCTGCCAAACCCGGGACAGCGCGGTGGACGTGCCAGAGGAATAATTGAAGTCGGTTCCAATGCCGGCTTCCAGTGCACGGTCAGCAGCGAAACCGGCCATGTCATTGCTGAGATACAGCATCCTGGTCACGTCTGACACGTCTCCGTACTCTTCATTCCATTGCAGACCGCTTGTCATTGCCAGCATGTCCGCAACAGTAATGTCGCGCCTTGCGTCCTCTACCCATTCGGGAAAGCTGTCGACGAGGGTGTCCGATACATTCATCTGACCCGCGTTGATCAACGTCCCGATCAACCCGGCCGTGACCGTCTTGGTCATGGACCAGCCCAGCAACGGTGTGTCGGCGTCGAACCCTTCGGCATAGCGTTCGGCCACGATGCGCCCGCCTTGAACCACCACTACGGCGCGGTACCCTTCGCCAAGCAGCGTATCATCTGACAAGACGGCCTGAATTTTGGGATCATGAGACTGCGCAACGTCGTTTCCCGTTGGCCAAAGGCCGGACATCGGGGACTTGGCGGCCTCAAGCCGCTGCGCACTCAGGGATGTAGCATGCACGTTGGTGCAGCCAAGCCCCTGCCGAAACTGCGACGTGGCGGGCGCGAAGAACCGAAAGAGTCGCGCGTGAACAGTCTGCGCCTGTCGATCGACCTCAATCGAAACATGTTTGAGCAGCGGATGCCCCGGGGCCTGCACATCCACCGCAAGGACTTCTTCCGGATCACGTCCGGCAATGAAAACATTCGAACAGACAATCTTGGCCGAGTAATTCGTGCCCACTTTCAGCAAATCCGGGGGGGCGATCAGCAGATAACCAAGCAGCCCCACGATGCCCAGAACCACGCCACCTAGACCCGTTTTCAATACCTTCCTGAACATCCGCTGACCTGCCCTTTTGCTGTCTTTTCAGCACAGGTTAGATACATCCAGCTTGGTTTTGCCACTATTCCGTTGCGTATTCTTCCGATGCTGACCGGCAGACCCGGTGCCTTTCTCGGCGAACTGCTCAGCTCGCCTTGTCGCTTTGATCCTGCGACAACCAAAAGCTTTGCGATTGCCCGGCAAGACGTTGCCAGATCTGTTCACTGAACTCTGGCTTCGCTTCGGCCAAACGGACCATTCTTATTGTCAGTGCCTGTGCAGGCAGAGCCTCTTCAACGCTTACAAGCTGCCCCTGAGCAAGCGACGTGGCGACCAAAGAGTGGGGTAGCCATGCAACACCGATTTCATTCACGGCATATTGCAGCATCGCCAGCGTCAGGGCCGTCTCTGCCTTGGCCACGAGTCTGGTTTCGTCGGGCAAACGCGGTGCAATCAATCGGGAAAACACTTGCCCAAGAAAAACATCAGGCGGGTAGACAATCGCAGGAATGGTCTTGCCACCCAATTCGCCACGCATTGCCGGTGCGCATACCGGGATCAATGTGTCGGCACCAAGCGACTTTGCCTCAAACGCACTTTCGAGGCTCTGCACCCCGCCGTCCGATGCCGCGTACATGATCGCGAAATCGACTTCTTTCGAGATCAGCTGCAACAGGCATTTGTCCTGATTCCCCGATCGCACCTGAACCGAAATATCGCTGTTTTCGGTCAACATCCGAACCACTTTCGGCGAGACGGTTGTCGTCAGCGCATGCTGGCACACAAGCGTCAAAGGCTGGCTGGCCTGATCGCTTTCTGTTTTCAAACTGTGACGCAGTTTGTGCAGTCGCGCACTCAGCTCGCGCAGTTCTGGTTCCAATGCCTGAACGCCCGGCATCAGGGATACGGGTTTGCGGCGACGATCAAACAGGGTCGCACCGATACTGCCCTCGATGAGCCGCACCCGGCGGGTAAAGGCAGATTGAGTCAGCAGCCGTTTTTCCGCGGCACGTGTCAGCGATCCGCTGTCCAGCACGGCCAATATGTCATCGATCCATTCCAAACGCATGTGAATCAGATAGCCCAGACATCACCAACATGCAATTTTTGCAACATATCCACCGAATTTCGAATTAGCAGAGCGGCAAAACACAGCGTAAATTGACGAAAATCAATATTAGGAACTGTGACATGCATCTTGCGCGCTTTCCCCGCCTTCACCTCGCCCATCTTCCGACACCGCTTGAACCGATGAAGCGGCTTTCCAAAGAGCTGGGTGTGGAAATCTGGATCAAGCGCGACGATTGCACCGGCATGTCAACCGGCGGCAACAAGACCCGCAAGCTGGAATTCCTGATGGCCGAAGCGGAAGCGCAGGGCGCCGACATGGTGATGACGCAAGGTGCCACTCAAACCAACCACGGTCGACAAACCGCAGCATTTGCCGCCAAGCTGGGCCTTGATTGCCATATTCTTCTGGAAGATCGCACCGGCTATCAAGATGGCAACTACAATACAAACGGCAATGTCCTACTGGACCACTTGCACGGCGCGACCACCCAGAAGTTTCCCGGGGGGCACGATATGCCGGGCGAAATGGAACAGGCTGCCGCGAAGAAACGGGCAGAAGGCCGAAACGTCTATGTCATTCCCGGCGGTGGCTCGAACCCGACCGGGGCGCTTGGCTATGTAAACGCGGCCTTTGAACTGTTGGGTCAGGCCAATGACAGCGGATTGCGGATTGACCGGCTGGTACATGCAACCGGGTCGTCCGGTACGCAGGCAGGTTTGGTGACGGGAATGTGCGCCATGAATGCGCAGGTGCCGGTGCTTGGCATCGGGACAAGGGCACCTCGGCCAAAGCAGGAACAGATGGTATACGACCTCGCCTGCAAGACGGCCGAAAAGCTGGGGTGCGCAGGCGTGGTAAAGCGCGAAGATGTCATTGCCAATACCGACTATGTCGGCGAAGGCTATGGCCTGCCCACTGAAAGCGGCATCGAAGCAATCCAGATGTTTGCCGAATTGGAAGGTATCCTTCTGGATCCCTGCTACTCGGCCAAGGGCGCGGCGGGCCTGATCGATCTGGCGCGCAAAGGCGAATTCAAAGACCAGCGGGTCGTTTTCCTTCACACGGGCGGCGCGGCGGCTTTGGCGGGGTATGACTTTGCCTTCAATCACAAAGACCGCTGGGTGAATATCTGAGCAATGACGCTGCGCCCCATCGGCATTCTTGGCGGCATGGGCCCCGAGGCAACGATCCTCCTCCAGCGCAAACTGGTCGAGGCTGTAAAGGTCAGCGACGACCGGGACCACATTCCGCTTTTGATCGACATGAACACTCAGGTCCCGTCACGGATCGCGCATCTGATCGAAGGGGCGGGCGAAGATCCGGGGCCGACACTGGCGGCGATGGCGCGACGCCTTCAGGATGCCGGCGCCGTGGCGCTGGCAATGCCCTGCAACACGGCGCATCATTATGCAAAGGCGATCACCGAAGCCGTGACCGTTCCGCTGTTGAATATGGTTGAGCTGGCTGCGGATCACGCCGTCGGGACACTCGGAAAGGGTGGGTGCGTTGGTGTGCTTGCTTCTCCGGCGGTGCGCCGTACTTGTCTTTTCGAAACAGCCCTCAACGCGCGCGGGCTGTCAACCGTTTGGCCAACGGATGACGACGCGATGCTGGCGGCGATCCGCGCGATTAAGGTCAACGGCCAAACCGACAAGGCACGCGAAACGCTGAGAGCGTCCTCAAGGGCTCTGGTCAAGGCTGGGGCAGACGTGCAGCTTGTCGCTTGCTCAGAGTTCTCCCTCATCGCCGACAGCATCGCGGATGACGCCAATGCAGTGGATACGATCGACCTGCTGGTCCGCGCGATCGTCAATTTTTCTCAGACGGGCCGCCATACCAGGTAACGGCGCATCTTCCGCTCGATGGCCGGTCGGTGCACCAAAACGAACCCGTCCAGTCACAAACGCTGCCAAAGCTGGTGCGCGATCTGATCCAAACTGGCCGGATTGGAAAAGGCTGAAATCGTCAACGTCGCACACCATGCATCATCACCGATCGGCACCAGCAACCCCTGATCCAGCTCCGCCGAGATCGACGTTTCGGGCATCCAGGCAAATCCGCTGCCGGTCATCAATCTTCGTTTGATCGTTTCGACGAGACTATCGACATATATCGTTTCGGTATTCTGGGGTTTCCGGTCAACGGTGTTTTCAACGACCATGCCCAAGAACGAAGACCGGTCATAGGCCAGATAGGGGATCGGCGGGCCATCCTGTCGGGACAAATCCCAACCCAGTGTCCGCACCGGCCCCTCGGCAGCCACCGGGATCAGACGGTCCTTCAGCAGATCCTTACGCTCGAACGCGGTTTCGTCGATCATGGGCGACACAGAATGGTGATAGTAGCACAGCAGGATATCCACCGCGCCTTCGACTAAAAGATCACAGCAGGTGCTCAGAGAATCGGACAGGACGCGCGTGCGCAAATCAGGGATCTGCTTCTGCAACTCTTCTATGCGGGTCGCCAAAAAATTAACCGCAATGGTGTGCAGAACCGAAAACCGGATGAACCGACTGTCGCCCCGGTCGGCGTCCCGCAGGGATTGGCGCGATTCAGACAGCTGCGAAATTGCCGCCTGGGCAACAGGCAGGAATTGTTTTCCGGCCTCGGTCAATTGCACGGGATAGGTTGCCCGATTGACCAAAGGCAGCCCCACCCAGCTTTCCAACGCTTTGATTCTGCGGCTGAATGCGGATTGCGTGATGTTACGCTCATCAGACGCGCGGGTGAAGTTCAAGGTCCGGGCGAGGCATTCAAAATCGCGTAGCCAATTCAGATCCAATGCGTGTCCCCGCCTGTGAAAGAGCATTTTCAGCAAGGATACAGAAAACTATGCAGAAACAGAATAGTTTGATGAAATGTTCGAATTGGCTCTCGGAAAAGCTCCTGTTCTAGACTTCCGGGCAGGGTCCGGCGGTTGGTCTTGTTTTCAGCCTTCCGTCCGAATGTGTCGCCAAAGGCATGTTGGCGCGACCCTGTTGCGCGACGGGAAAATCGAACGACGGAAAGAACGACGCCGAACCACGGCGCACTTCAACAGAGGAGAAGACCATGAGAACCAATCTGAAAAAGCTGGGGATGGCTGCTGCGGTCAGCGTCTGTGCTGTGCCGGCATTCGCAGCCGAAGAGGTGAAAATCGGCGTGCCATCCTGGACCGGTGCACAAGCGATTGCCCATGTGCTGGGCGCGGTCGTGGAAATGCGCATCGGGGGCAAAGTGGAATATGTGCCCGGCAACAACGCCACGATCTTTCAGGCGATGGATCAGGGCAAGGGCGATATCGACGTTCATCCCGACGTTTGGCTGCCCAACCAGGAAAGTTTCACCAAGAAATATGTGGACGATGCGGGCACCGTCACCCTGTCATCGAACCCCTACGAGGGCAATCAGGGTTTCTGCGTCAGCAAAGACTTTGGTGAAGCCAACAACATCACCGACATCGCCGATCTGGGCCGCCCGGATGTGGCCGCATTGATGGACAGTGACGGCAATGGCAAAGGTGAAATGTGGATTGGCGCGCCGGGTTGGGCTTCGGCCAACGTGAACGAAGTCAAAACCCGCGACTATGGTCTGCTGGATTTCATTGATCCGATACGTGCCGAGGAAAGCGTGAAAACCGCGCGGATCAAGGACAGCATCGCCAAGGGCGAAGGCTACGCCTTCTATTGCTACAAGCCGCATGCCGTCTGGTACATGTTCGACGTCCAGATGTTGACCGAGCCGCCATTCGACCCGGCAAAATACGTGATGGTCCAACCGTCCGATGACCCGGACTGGTACAACAAATCCAATGTTGCGACCAAGGACGCCCTCAAGAACGTGCAGATTGCTTGGTCCAACACGCTGCCAGAGCGTTCTCCGGCGATTGCCGATTTCTTGGCGAATTTCGCATTGACGGCGGATGATGTCAGCGGGTTCGCCTATGAGATCAGCGGAAAAGGCCGCGACCCGGCGGACGTAGCCCGTGAATGGGTCGAAGCGAACCCGGATCGTGTCGACGCCTGGCTGGGTCTCTGATCTTTCGTCCAGAAACAGGGTGGCGGCGATGGACGGCGCCACCCAGATGCGCACCTCTGGGGGACTCATGAGCGACGATACCGTTATTAAAATCTCGAATGTCTGGAAGATATTCGGGGGCAGGCCCGAGGTGGCGCTGCAAGCAATCCGCGACCGCGGATTGGACAAGGCCCAGGTGCTGGCGGAATACAACTGCGTTGTCGGCGTCGCTGATGTCAGTCTTTCGGTCAACCGGGGCGAGATATTCTGCATCATGGGCCTGTCAGGCAGCGGAAAGTCCACTCTGGTCCGCCACTTCAACCGGCTGTTGGAACCCACCGCAGGCAAGATCGAAATCGAGGGCACTGACGTGATGGCCCTGGGCCCGAAAGAGCTTCAGCAGTTTCGCAACAACAAGATTGGCATGGTCTTTCAGAACTTTGCGCTGATGCCGCATCGGTCTGTGCTGGACAATGTCGCAATGCCGCTGGAAATCCGGCAGGTCAGCAAGAATGAACGCATGCGCCAGGCCGCCGCTATTCTGGATATCGTCGAGCTCGGAGCCTGGGGATCGAAATTCGCACACGAGCTGTCCGGGGGTATGCAGCAACGTGTGGGCCTTGCCCGGGCACTGGCGGCGAACCCGGATGTGTTGTTGATGGACGAACCGTTCTCGGCGTTGGACCCGTTGATCCGGCGGCAATTGCAGGATGAATTCATTCGACTGAGCAAAATCCTGAAAAAGACGACGATCTTCATCACCCATGATTTGGATGAAGCCGTCCGTATCGGGAACCGGATCGCGATCATGCGCGACGGCAAGGTGGTGCAGATCGGGACGGCCGAAGACATCGTCATGAACCCCGCCGATGACTATGTTGCCGATTTCGTGGCGGGTATCTCAAGGCTCAAGGTGGTGCGTGCCCACGCCGTCATGCGGCCCATACCTGAACATGTCGCGACCCACGGCCCCCTGCCCTCGGACGCCCCGCGTGTGAATGAAGGCGAAAACCTGAGCACGCTGATCAATCTGGCAATCGACACTGACAACGCGATCCTTGTGGAGGACGGCGGCGTGGATGTTGGCGTCATAACCCGTGCCGATCTGTTGCGCACCGTGATCGAAGGAACCGAAGTGTCATGAGGTCTTCAGATGTGAACCCGCTGGAAGATACCAAGAACGAGGCCGCTTTGGCATATGCCGAAGAGCGGCGCGAAAACATCCGGGCCTTCGTTCGCACCAGCCCCGACTATTACATCCGCAACTTCGACAAGATCGGCGCGTCGTCCCGCTTTACGCCGACTTTCAATCTGATGGCCGGGTTGTTTGGCCCGGTCTGGTTCGGTGCACGGGGCTTGTGGTCATGGGCGTTGCCATTTCTGATCCTCGAAACAATAGCCTATGTGCAGATCGCGCGCGGGATGTTCGGCGACCTGGCGGCCGAGGCAATGGAACGCATCGCGTCAATTGAAGGGACGCTTGAGCTGCGCCGTCAGCAGTTGGCCGCTGCCATCGAAAACAATTCGGACAAGATCGACGTCTATCAGCGAACGGTGGACTCGCTCGAAGAAAACATAGGCGGCATCCGCGCCGAAGCCGAAGCAATGGCCGCTGAAGGGCCATATATCGTTCTGACCGGCCTGATCATTCTGATCATCGTCAAGCTTGTTCAGTCTCAGGTGGCAAACTGGGCGCTCGAGGCGCGTTTCTCGGAATGGCTGTCAGATCGTTCAATCCGATCTGCAATGCCGGTATCGCAGATCGTGTTCAGCGCGATCTTTATGGCGCTGATCGTTTCTGCGGCGATGATGCATTACAGCTTTCCGGGGCGTTTCTCGTTGCTTAGCCACTTCCCGACAGACCCTAATATCCGCCTGACCAGCATCACCTGGGTGGAAGATTTCATCGCCTGGTGCGTGCGCAACAGCGAAGCGTTCTTTGACGGGCTGACATTCGGCATCCGTACCCTGCTGGACGCGCTTGAGGTCATTTTGGTGCAGACGCCATGGATCGTGATCGCCAGTCTCATCATTCTGCTAACTTGGCTGACTGCGGGCGTCAGCACGGCAATCTATTCGGGCGCGTTTCTGGCCTATATGGGGCTGTTGGGCTTTTGGGAGGGCGCAATGACCACGCTGGCCTTGCTGGGGACAGCGGCGTGCCTGTCGATTGTCATCGGAATTCCATTGGGCATGTTCGCGGCGCGCCGCCCTCGGTTCTACGCCTTCATCCAGCCGATCATGGATTTCATGCAAACCATGCCCGCCTTTGTTTTCATGGTCCCCGTGATCGCGTTTTTTGGTGTCGGCAAGCCGGCGGCGGTCGTGGTCACGATGATTTTCGGTGGTACGCCCGTGGTGCGCCTGACCGTTCTCGGCTTGCGTGGCGTGCCCGAAAGTGTACGCGAGGCGGCGATCAGTTTCGGCGCCAACAAATGGTACCTGCTCACCAAAGTCGACTTGCCACTGGCAAGCCCGTCGATCCGGGCGGGGATCAATCAGACAATCATGTTGTCACTGGCAATGGTTGTTGTTGCGTCTCTGATCGGTGCCAAAGGGCTGGGCGAGGATGTTCTTGAAGCGTTACAATACGCGAATGTGGGCCAGGGTATTCTTGCGGGGTTCTCAATCCTGTTCTGTGCCATGATCCTCGATCGGATTGTACAGGGCGGCCGGAAATGACACCCATTGTGTTTGTTCACGGGTTCCTGGGCGGCAGTCGGCAATGGCAGCGGCAGGTCGAGGCTTTGCAAGGTTACGATGTCATCACGCTGGATCTGCCGGGGTTTGGCGAAAATGCACAACGTGACGCATATTGCAGCATCTCAGGCTTCGCGGACTGGGCTCTGAATGAGCTGACGATACGCGACATCGAGACATTCCACCTGGTTGGTCACTCGATGGGTGGAATGGTCGCGCAGGAAATGGTTGCCCGTGCGCCCGAGCGTGTTGACCGTTTGGTTCTTTATGGCACCGGCTCCGTAGGAGTGCTGCCCGGGCGGTTTGAGACCATTGACACCTCGAAAACCCGTGCTTGTGCAGACGGTCCGAAAGTGACGGCGCGGCGGATTGCGGCAACCTGGTTTCTCGAACGCGAAAAAGCCTTGGAATATGAACTTTGCGCCACGATAGCGCAAAAAAGCAACCTGAAGGCCATGCTGTCAGGTTTGGATGCGATGCATTCCTGGAGCGGCGCTGAAAACCTGCCGGCAATCAAGACCAAGACGCTGATTATCTGGGGGGATCGTGATCGCACCTACCCATGGAGTCAGACGGAACAGTTGTGGCAATCCATCCCGAATGCAAACCTCGCGGTGATACCAAACTCTGCACATGCGGCGCATTTGGAAAAAGCCGAGCTGTTCAACGGGATATTGCGAGATTACTTTGCTGCCTGATGAATTGCGCCAAACAATTGAACCGGTCAGATGATGCCATTCTGCGGCAAACCGGATGATCGATTTGGTCGAACGCCATGGTCCGTCAGATTAATCCGTTGATCGGCCGGAGTTTCCGTATCAACGCGTCGCCGCAAGACCACCAGTTCGTGGCCTGATATTCAGCAGGGCCCCAAATTGGCATGCGTTCCTGCCCTCACGCTTGAATCGTTGAAAAAGTTTCCTTCGCGCAGTTGTGCACCCAATCCAACGGCACTGCGCAAACCGATCAGATTTGCAAAAAACGAACGTCCGGCATGGACCGGATCGTGGCCAGATCCTGTTCGTAAAGTTCTGTAAACGCTTCAACTATGTCAGAGTTCCAGCCCGGCAAGTCGAGCTCTTCTTCGATTTGCTCCGTTCGGGCGTATTCGTCCAGAATATTTGCCATTTCTTCACGTCGGCAGCCGGGATCGATGGCGTCCCCTTTTCTCACGATGTCCAATACATGACGTTGTCCGGCTTCTGTCAAAAGTGAGGACAGAAGTGCAAACTCTTCATGAAGCACAGCCTCATCAGGCAATCCCGCTATTGCGCGGATGATATCCCCCCAGATAAGCGGCGAATTCTCGTGTTCCCACAAGGTGAGTTGAACCTGAGGCGCAAGATCCCGCAGGTCTTCGATCATGCCAAGCCAGCTGAGGCAGCTTAAATCGGTACTGGCCAGAATGTCCCGCTGATGGTCTTCATGGATCGAGGTCAGAATCTTTGGGATAAAAACCCCGGGGTTTACCAGCCCTGCAAACACATGAACCTGTACGCCGTCCAGCAGAGTGTCCGTATGGGCCGTTCTATTCCCCGCAAACGGATAGATCTGCCCGTCTTGCAGCGCGGTGCGCCTGGGGCCAAAGAACTTGTCGCTCGACACAACCACGCGGTCCAGATTCTGGTTTCCGGCAACAAGCTCGGACAATCTGTTCCGTGCGTCTGCATCAGATACATCCTGCAGAATCGAGTCAGACATCACTTTGACGAATAGCCGGGACCGACGCGGCCCCAGAACCGCAGTTCGATACTTGGCCAGTACGCTCCTGTTCGCACCAAGCGAGGACATCACCAGCCCTTCATCCGAAAAGGCAACACCGGCGTGGATGGCAACCTGCATTTTTCCTTTACCCCTTGGCTTTTCTGCATAGCCGCGTCCGTTACCACACGCGAGATATTTGCAACGGATGAATTCAGCGTTTTTTTGCACGTTCTCAGGAAATTGGGCAATGTCTAAGTTTGGGCTAAAATTCAGGCTTGCAGTCTACTGCCAGAGGAAGTAATCGACAGCCAGTGCCCCTATAGCTCAGCTGGTAGAGCAACTGATTTGTAATCAGTAGGTCCGCGGTTCGAGTCCGTGTGGGGGCACCACTTAACCATTTGATGGCAAAGCAAAACGGGCGACCCAGCGGGCCGCCTGTTTGCTGTTCTGCAACAACTCTGCAACATCTTGCGCCAGCGCAATAAGCAATTTCCGGATTGGAGAAATACCTTATGTGGTATAGCTTACCAATGATCACCTCGTAATGTTGTGCTTTACGTTGGCGGGATCGCATCGTTACAAAAAACAAAAAAACGGAGAATTCATGCGACTGCCTCACCCAATCCCGTACCAAGGAAGCAAGCGGAAACTGGCACCCACAATTGGGTGCTACATCCCCCACTCAAAGACCTTCTACGAACCGTTCTGCGGCTCAGCAGCCATGACGATATTTGCTGCTTACAATGGTTTGGCCGACCAGTTTGTGCTGGGTGATAGCCTAGAACCTATCGTTCAATTGCAGCAAGCTATAGTAGAACAGCCGGAAGAAACATCTGAGTTGTATAGAACTATCTGGCTGGGGCAGGAGGAAGGTGACTACGGTTACTTCAACCGAGTCCGTGATCGCTACAACGAGAATCGCAATCCCGTCGATCTGCTCTACCTGATTTGCCGGTGCGTGAAGAATGCGGTGCGGTTCAATCGCGACGGGCGGTTCACACAGTCGGTCGACAAACGAAGATTAGGTATGCGACCTGAAAAGATGCAGGCGGCAATTTTCGGCGTTTCATCCCTGCTAAAGGGTAAAACAGATTTTCGCGTAGGTGACTGGCTGGATACAACTTCCGATGCATCGAAGGCCGACTTTGTTTATATGGACCCGCCATATCTTGGAACGTCAATCGGTCGCGACAAACGATACCATCAGCAGATGACGCAAGAACCTTTGATCGAAGGGCTTGCAAGCCTGAACTCGCGCGGTATCCCGTTCGCGCTGTCCTACGATGGAATGACCGGCGGCAAGGAATATGGCCCGCCGCTTCCAGATCATTTGGGAATGACGCGATTGCTGCTGCACGCGGGTACATCATCGCAGGCAACTTTATCAGGCAGGAAGGCCGAAACTATCGAGAGTCTCTATGTTTCGGAAGGGCTAACTGAACCGGTAGATGGCATTATCCACGCTCCACAGCAGATCGCGCTAGCGATTTGAGAATAGCGGCAACAGTTGTCCCGTTCGCATCTGCCTGAGCCTTCAAAGCGTCAAACACCTTAACTTCGTCATCCTGCCATTGCACATCGGCACGGCGGACCTGCTTCATCGCTATGTGTGTGTATTCTTCGGGAAAGGCCCACATACAAGCGCGGCACACTCCCTCATCTTGCGTGTCTTTCCAGTTCACGCACGCCTCACACGACCATGACTTTGCGCGCTGGCTCGAAGCGTCAAGCAACATATAGGCATCTGGGTTGGTTTCGTCGTGCGCACCATCGCCTACAACTTCGTAAGGAATGCGGTGGTCGATTTGTAGATAGCGCCCATCGAGCTTTTCGTTCGTGAACGCTTCCCGCGAGTCGTAATAGGCTAGCAGTTTGTCCTTGAACGGTTTCGAGAAGGCTTTTCTCCCTCCGATGCGCCCTTTCTTGATCTTGGCTGGATCACCAAAAACATATGCGCCAATCTGCCTTCCGGTTCGTTCACTGGTGACACGTATCGTGTCGAGCGGCACGCCCTGTTCACGAACATCTCGTGCCGCGCGAGGCGGATGATCGTAACCGTAGACGTTTTGAAGTTCTTCGGTCGTAACCTGACCGTGTTTCAAGATGTGGTCGATTACAGTTCGCGGACGTTTCGCCGTAACCTTATCACATAATTCTAGAATCTTAGGATCAACTGACATGACCCCTTGTTACCCTACAGCCCAATAGGAGTCAGCAGTGGACAAAAGATATCAGTCTAAGAAAGAGGAAATACCGCCCTAACGTGAATGATCCCGGATAACGAGACGTGGTATCTTTCCGGTCTTTTCCCAATGCTCGAGTGAGCGGCGCGTAACACCAAGCGGGCGCAGGCGCTTGTAGGTGCTGGTAATCGTTCCGCCTGTCTCGTGCTCCTCGGTCGCGACTCGCAGTATCGTGTCCCACAATTCCGGGTCGCGGTGTTCAATCGCAGGACCCTTGCTTTGCCACGGTGGGATACCGTTGTCGTCGCGATACTCGCGCTCCGTCTTCATGGGTTTGATCAAGCCGCTCGAGACCCAACGCGAGAACGTGCCGCGATCAATCGGGTGCTTGACAGTGATCCGTTTAAACGCCTCGGCCTGAGACTGGCCGTTCGTGCGAACGTCGTCGCAGATCGCGACAATCTCGTTCCAAACTTCAGGCTCTCGTTCTGATAAAGGACGTAGTGGCATGTTCATCATGCTACCATTCCATTATGTCGGATTTGAGGCACTTGAGCAGCGCGTCGCTGACGCGGGTTAATGCGCTTCCCCCGTCAGTGGGCGTAGATCACCGAGAACCGCCTCAGCGCGCGATTTTTACCGGGGAAGCGTGCGGGTTCTCGATCAGTAGTAACCGCGCAGTTTGCTTTCGCCGACAAAAGCGCCGACGCTGCGATGGTCGGACAACCACAAGGCCAACGCCGCCGAAACGGCAAGGTCCGCGTGGCCGAACTTCGTACCGCCTTCGATCTTCACACGACCGGTTGACCCGACATCGGCCTCAAAGCTCTCAAGCTCTTGGCGCATGAGGTCGCGGGCGTCGAAGTTGCCGATGGACAGGTCGCCTGTGTGGATGGCCGAGTTCAGCGCCGACAAGAGCCGGGTGCGCCCCACATTGTTGAAAGTGCGCCCGCGTTCTGTGGTCTCGGTCTCATTCTCCCCGGCCACCATCTGAACGCGCGTGTGCTGGACCGACTTGGTATCGAGCAGATCGCAGAAGGCACGGCCCACGCCCGACGAGTCCACGACAAGATAGGCGCGGCCCGCGATGGACGGGTCCATCATCAAGTTACGGGTGACGGTAGCGAGATCCGTGTAGGACATGGCGGGTAGATGGTCCGCCCGGACAATCTCGCGGCGGCGTTTGGTCAGTTCCTGACGCCCGTTCGCATCGTAGAAAGGCACGCGCTCGTCGAGCAGGATCGAATAGGCGTTGCGGTCCTGCGCCTGCGCAATGTCGAGGCCCACGAGGAAGCGACGATAGCCTTTGACGATCTCGACCGCCGGATCGGGGTTGGGCAGGATCAAGTCCTCGCCCTTTTCAACCAAGCCCTGCATAGAGGTCTCCTAGTTTGAGTTGCGGGGTGTTTGTGAAGGCGGCTGCAATCGCCGCCGAGTCGAAAAACTGCTGACCCCGGCCCATCCAGTTCAGGCCGTGTTCAACATCGAACTCGAACTTGGACAGAACCTTTCGCTGACGTGCGACCAGCTTCGCCATGCGCGGTATGTCGAGGGAACAGGCTCGGATGCGTTCGACTTCGGGATACATCTCCCAGTCGCTCCACATCTCATAGGCCTTGCCGGATTTTCCCCCCGGCGTGGTGATTAGGATTGTTTTTGCATGATCCTCTGCGATGCTGAGCGTCGAGCCATAGACAGCATCTGGGATGAACGCGGCCTCGTCATAGATCAGCAGACCGTTCTTGACGCCGTAGCCACGGGCCTGCTCGCCGTCTTGCCCTGCCGGGACACAGACGACAGACGAGCCGTTTTTGAGGTGCAATTCGGTCATTGTGCGGCGCTTGACTTCAATCGGCAGCGCCATCTTTTCCCAAGTGTAGGCGATCTTGGAAAATAGAAGCTGGGACTGCGCCAGTGTCTTCGAAAGGATAATTACTTGATGCTCGGGTTTGGACAGTTCCTGTCCGGCCATGACGCCCACGGTTGTCGATTTCCCGATACGGCGCGATGCCAGCACCATGATGATGTCCGAGGTGGAGTTCATCAGCGTACGCTGCCAATCGTCAGGCGGGCCACCAACAACTCGCTCAAGCAGGAGTTCCGGCTTTACCCGCTCGTGCAGCGTGCGGAGGAAAAGGCCCAGATCATTCGACATCGAGCGGAATCCGCCGGTTTTGAACCACCTGCCGGAAGGTCTCGAATGCCTCCGGGTGCGCTTGGAACACCACCCACAGCACATCCATCAGTTTCTGAACGTCCGGGTGTTCGTTCAGACCCAGCACCACAGTCGTCTTGTCGCGCAGGTTCGAATAGACCTTGAGCAGGTTCTCATAGCTCTTGTTCTGGTCCCTCAGCAACTGCATCATCGGGGCTAGCACGTCCATCAGATTGTCGCTGCCACCTTCAACCATGCCGTTCAGGGTGCGATAGAGACGCTTCTGCTCCTTGAGGATACCCTCAATGCCGCCTTCGATCTTGTCTTGCGCGGCGTTCACTTCCTGGTCGAGCGCATCTGCGTCGAGCTTGTTCGCCTCGACGAGAACGATCTTCTCGACCTCCGGCGTGATGAACCGCTTGCGGAACCGAGTCAGGCTTTCAAGATCGACGCAGCACCTTTGCGCGATTTCCTTGAATTGGCGGCGGCGTAGAACGCAGTCGATGACCACCTCGACCACATCAGAGCGGGCGCGGATGGTAGACCTGCGGCCATTGCCCGATTCCACGGGCAAGGCCTCTCTGATGCGGTCATAGTTCATACCCTTGCGCCCTTATCCCAGAGCGGTTGGATGCGTTCGAGGAAGTCAGTTAGCAGGTGCCCGATGGTGCCACCTGCACCCCCGAAATGCTTAATCAACCACCGCATGTCCGCAGCATAAATCGGGTTGTCCACCGCCTTCTCAGCGGGGCAATCATATTTGTCCGAAACCCACGACAGGAACACGAGCGACAGCAAGACAACCCGCGACCGCTCTCTTTCCGAAATTTGGTTATGATCGACATAGACGACATGCCGCTCATCCACATGGATGCGTGATGCGTCAACACCACGTAAGCCAAGTATTGCCTCCGCCACCACCTGACGGGCGATGCGTTTAAACGGGTCGGTGCGATAGGTGTTCATTGGCCAGCCACAATCTCAAGATCGACACCTTGCTTCTCGGCCTCAGCTTTCGCAGCCCGATATTTCTGCACGTCCCGCGCGTCGGCGCGCGAAATTTGGACGGGTGCGGAACGCTCAAACGTCATAGGCTTGGGGGTCGTGTCGCCGTTCGAGATCAATTTAGCCGCCGCTGCGGACAGGCTTTCGAGCTTGCGACCGCTCTCCTCGATCTCCGCGTCTTTTTTTATGTTGTGCAGCTTGTCGAGCAGTTCGTCGTTTTTCGCGACAACACCCTTGATCTGGGTTTCGACCTGTTCGGCCAGCTTGGGGATGATTGCTTCGGCAATCTTCGGTGCGAGAGCGGCAATCAACGCCTCTGCTTGGGCGTCGTTTGTGTTCGTGGTCTTATCGTCGGACACGGTGTGTTCCTCCTATCTGAAATGACGAAGGGGTGAGCCGAAACCCACCCCAATGTCGTCAAACAAATAGGAGGGCCTCACCCTTACGCACACAATCGGTCGTCTTCCGGTTGCCGCTCAACCGAAGAAGCAGGTGGAGTTGAAAGATGATAAGTAAAATCAGGTGTTCGAACGATCTCGCCCTTTTCGATCCCGATATTCAGGACATTGCGCACGCCGTGTTCTGAAATGTCACCGTCCCAGTGACCGAGTATCTGCGTGAATTTCAGATTGGGGGTGTCACGCAGAAGGGCAAACACGGCTTTGCGAAGGTCGGCGTACTTCATTCTGATAAATGACCGCTTCGGCTTTCTCTGTTCGATCTTGGGCTTGTTCGCACGGTCAACACGCGCTTTCGCCGCCCGTTCTTCCTCATCCTTCAACCGTGCCCAAAATTCGCGCGCGACGTGGACATGATCTAGGGATATGCGACCGTCGAGGTCAGGAGGAGCCGCCCCCTCAAGGATCGCAACAACCTGCTGTCTGAGGATGTCGGGATTGAGGTCGGCCATAGTGCATATATCGACCCGCGACCGATACCATCCGCCCGACGTGGCCGTAAGAAAGCGCAAGGCATCATCGCGCACGACATACGCCTCGTCCTTGTGCGATGTGAGGTTGCACGAGCCGAACAAGTCCTGCAGCGAGCGCGCAATGCACGCCCGCCACATATCGTGGGCTGACGACTCGACGTCCTTCGTCGTCGTTTTCATCATGCGGGGCTACTTGTCGGGATGATGTCCGACAGATCACCGCCTTCTTCCTCGATCATGTCCCTTTCATCTTCCCAAGATCGGTCACTGCGGACAATTTCGCCCTTTTGCAGGTTCTCGTGCAGGGAAGCTCGACTGATAACGCCCGACAGATAGAGTTTCATCTGCTGTTCGATCATCTTCGGTTCCATCGACGACTCGATGAAGTCGCGTGACAAGGTGACGGATGCCTCGTCGGGATTGTCGCCAACCCATTCAGCAGCAAGGCGCAGAAGGCGGTTGAGACCGGCCTCGACCGAGACAACCACTCCATGCAGGAGCGCAAGCTCTGACCGGGTGCGCTGGGTTGCTGTGTCGATAGTCTCGTTCCGGTTGACGGTCGAAGACAGCATCCGTGCGCCAAGGGATATCATCGTTTCCGATTTCTCCTCCATGATCTCTTTCATGGCCGCAACGCCGGAGCCTGCGAATTCCAGCATACCGACTTCTGTGCCTTCCGGCAGGGTCCAGACAGCCCCAGCACCGATCTGCGTTGGCACTTTGTTCGCCGGGACAGAACCCGCCACCCACGGCGTAGGGCTGGCCGTCAGGAAGATCGCGTGTTCTCGATCTGCACTGTTCTTGAAATGGGAGATTGCCACCTTGCACAAGGACAGGAACGGCGGTGTGACATGCTCCGGGCGCAGTCCCTCGTGGCTGACCATGATGAACGGGATATAGTCGAGCGGCTTGCCGTTAACGGTAGGAATTAGGTTCTCACCTATATCGACGCGGTTTTGATGTTGGTCGCGGACGAAGCGCCGGAATTGATAGACACCCGCCTCTAGGATCAACTCATATGTAACGTCTGCCCCGTCCCAATCTTCATCGGAGGCCAGATGTACGCGCGTCAGTACCTTCCGGCCCCCGACAAATGCGGTTTCAAAATCCTCAATGTTTTCTGCACGGAATGTAGAGATATGCGGTACGGAATTAACCGTCGCACCATCAACCGGGAAGTCGAGCAGGACGCCGAAACGGCCCATTGCCGCGACCTCGCGGACCATATCCTCAATCAGAACCTGCATGGGCGCATTCTCGTATGTCGCGTTCAAACGCATCATCTCAAGACGCGGCGGCAGGTTGATTACCGGGTCTTTGCGCAGGGCGAGACCGACAAGGGCGCGGAGCGTCATTTCCGGTGCGCCATAGAAGCAGGCGCGGTCGAGGTAATGAGTGAAATTCTGCGTCGTCATACCGTCAGGTTTCGGCACATACAGTTGCCCCTGAGCTTTGACGCTGTCTTCACCGCTCAAGCAATCTCGAATGAGGTGATACTGAGCTTGCAGTTGGTCCCAGCGAGCGCGGGTCATGCTGGGGCCTCCATGACAAGCCGGAACAGGTGAAGAAACGGCAATTCGAAACGCCCGCCGCTTGCATGGATGCGTAACCCATCGCGGTAGCGATCAATCATGACGGCTCCGGCAGTCATATCCTGTTTTTCGGGATCGAGCAGTAGGTCGCGGAGGGCGGCTTGCAGCGCCAGCTTTGAGATCGGAATAGGAAAGATGGTTGAGGACGAAATGGTCCTTAGTTCAATAGAGCAGGCGTCTTCGCCGTTCGAGAGACACGTGATGGACATGGGTGTTGCTTTCGTAGTTGGTGAACGGCCATCCGAAAGGAAGTGCGCGCGCGGATAGCCGTTCAGATGAGCCGGGACGCGCAATGCAATACTGGACGTATGCCACCGGGGCGCTCAACTTGAGTTTAAGGTGCAGGTCATTGTTTGAGCTGGAAAAATCAGGTGCTTTGTTTTGTGCCGATGCCGCGCGTTCAACTAAGAGCAGATCGGGTGTTGCACCCTTTCGCCAGACCTACCAGAATTGCGCCTACAGAAGCAAAAAGAGAAAGAGCGTTGAGTTGAGTGAATATTTTGAGATTGCATACGCCGCTGCTGCCAAGCGTCTATGCCTTTTTACAGGAACAGGTTTTTCGAAGGCTCTCAGTGAGAACAATGCCCCAGGATGGCAGGAACTTCTTGAGGCGATTTGTGACATGCATGTGGACAACAAAGGTTTCAAAGAGGCCTTATTTCCTAGCGACGGGAAGCCTTCGTTGCAGCTAGACGAAGCCGCGCAGGTCATTGAGATAGAGCTTTCCAAGGCAGGTAAATCAATTCATGACGAGATCGCTGATTTGATCGGTGGAATTGATCTATCCGGCTCCCTCCCTGAGACGGAAAAATTCTTCAAGGAGAGGTCATACAGAATTGTAACCACCAACTATGACAAACTGGCCGAAGCTTTGGCAGCGTCAGACTGCCAATCCCTTTCACCCGGGCGTCCGGTCCCTCGATCAAACAGCCGGGTCAAATCATTTCATGTCCACGGTTCTATAGATGTTCCGAGACGTATGGTGGTTACCGCGGATGACTATTTTACCTTCATGAACTCCGATTCATATTTTTCGAGAAAACTCAGCACTGTTTTACACGAAAACACAGTGGTTATCCTCGGGTATTCTCTCGGAGATACAAACTTGAAGACAATATTGAGTGACTACCGGGGCTTTGTTCGCTCTCACATTGTCAGCAATAGTATCTTCTTGGTGTCTAGAAGTGCCGTGGATCAGCGGATTATTGATTACTATTCGAACTGCTACGGAATTCGAGTGATACAGGAAACAGAAGTTGAAGAGTTCTTTGCTGAGACAAACGCTAAAATAGAAGAAGCTGAAGAATGCTTGGAAAAGTCTGTTAAAAACATCAACAAGGTGTTGTTCGACAAGTATCACTTTAAGGACAATTATTTACAGGCGGAAAGCTCGTTCTACCAAATAGTTTCCGCAATTGGCGCAATCGGCGTCAGCCTTGAAGAGGAGGCTGTGGTAGACACATTCGCTGACATCATTGCCAAGAAAATGGAATTGACGAGCAAGACAGGGGCTTGGCCACAGTACGTTCAACTTGCATCATGGCTGACTTATCTGGGCAGTCTACTCGACGTGCGAGGTACTTCACTCGAAAAAATCTACTTGGATGCAGTTAAGTTTTCTATGGAGAAAATGAGCAAGGGTATGGTGCTAGGGTATTCTTGGCACGCATATAAGGTGTGGGATGCACGATGGTCCAGTTTAACCGCTGCCAATCGTTCCCTCGTCGCACAGCATATTAAAGACAACTCAACAGATCCAGATGCGGGGGAGATCGTTTCTAGGGCCTAGTGGCTTTTCTCAGATATTTCCGGGTGTGGGGGCGGGTTTCCACGTCAGCAGCAGGGGGTTCCAAAAGGTGCCGATGTGTATCTGCGACTCGGTCGCAACTGGATGTTGCAGCGATGTTGCAGAGCCTGACCAACCGCTTGATGTACCACGGCAATTCACCAGTGGATTTGATCGTCAATCAATTGGTCAGGCGCAAAGTATGTCAGCATTGTTGACATATAACGGATAGGTCGCTCCGAGTGACAGTGCAGCGCATCCGTATCGCGGCATCGCAGGCGGCAAGTTAAACTGCAACTGCCGTTAATAGAGACACATACTATTAAGACGAGTTGCAGTTTAAATCGGCCCTCACTCCCTGACGTGTTGCGCACTGCGCCACGGCCATGCTGCTGGCATCATATCTGCCGCCAACGCGCCCAGATCGAACTCCCAGCCCGCAGCCGTTGTGACCTCGCCCTGCAACATCGCGCCGTCTTCATCCAGCCAAGGTTCACGCTCCAACGCCTCCCGCATCGCCAGCACTTCCGCCATGTGCCGCGATACTTCGGCCATTGCGTCGAACCTCGGCCCATTGTCATCCTCGCGGCGCTTCGCATCGCGCCAATCGACGATCTCGACACGATCACAAAGATACCGCCAACCACCCTCTGCGAGCCAGACACGGGACCACTGTTTCGATCCCTTCAAACGCACCTCAATAAACTCAGCCTGCCGCTCCATCGCCCAGCCGAATAGATCACCGACAGCACCTTTGATACCCGGCCCAGACATGCCCTCAAACTTGCGGAACAACATCTGAGCGAGCCGTGCCGACTGAACGCGCACTGGCGCACGGGCATACTCCAGTTCCTCTGGCAGCAGATCGTCGAACCGCTGCACCTCGTCCACCTTCACGGGCAGCACCATGTTGGTGAACAGCCTGATCTCGCAGCCTTGCCGCACATGCCGCGCCCGCGCCGCTGCCTGCATCATCGCGCCTTCGCAAACGACCCAGCGCACATCCTCAACTCTCGCATCGGTATGACGTTCGCACCAAGCCATGCCAGCGCCCCCGACCATCGCAATCGGGCGCTTGGGATACCACTGCGCTACTGGAACAATAGGATCGCCGTCCTGATGGATAGCGCGTGCCATGTCCTCAACATCCTGCGGCGCTGGAAGTGGCCGACCAACAATGTCGATCTTGCCACCGGCCCAATCATTCAGCCCCTCAACGGCATTGAACCAGCCCGCGAGCATCATGTTCTCGTCAATAAGCGCCTTATAGGAAAATAGATGCCGCCCTTCGGACACACGCGCCACATCTGAACGAAACTGCTCGGCCCGCGCCTTTTCCTTCTTGTCCGTCTCGTCCCATTCCTCGACCCGGTCGCCCGTGCCGTAGAGCAAAGATTTCTTCGAGGCGTTGATGGGGATTTGCGTCACCTTCGCGTCTGGGTGCTTCTCGACTTCGATGGACACCCATTCGTCCACTGGCAGAACGGCTTCAACCATCGAGCGTTTGATGGTGGCCGATAGGACTAAGACTGGCACGCGCGGGCTGTCTGTCTCGTCGTCCCACGGGATGCCAGCAATCTTCTGCCGCCAGTTGAGGTAGATGCCCTTCTTATTCGGTGTGACACGGAGCCGATTGAGCGAACCAGCCTCAAGCGCATCGCGCAGACGACGCCAGAACGAAGCATAGCGATGCCAAAGGCCGTCATAGTCGCCTGCTGCCTTCAAGGCTTCGGCCACGGACATGTCCGGCGTGATTTCCACGTCCGGCGCAAGGGCCGTCTCGGCCTTGATCAACTCCTTGCAGACCTCGACCGTGAAACCAGCCTCGCGTAGTCGGTCAAGGGTCATGCCCGCCTTGATGACCTGAGCCAGCTTGAGCAGCCATTCTCCCATGTCGTGCCGCATCACATCGCATAAGTCTTTGACGTCGACATACCCCTGCTTGATCAATGCGCCGAGAAAGTTCTCGTCGATAACAACGAAGTTCGGAACGCGGCTTCGCCCGTGTTCTTTGGCAATCTGCAACGGAAGGTGGGCATGGGTGCGGATGCGAAGATCGTGGGTCAGCGACTTGTCCAGTTGATCCCACCAGATGCAGCTAGGTCGATCCACACACTGCGCCATTTCGTTCCCGCAAAAGATTTGACGGGTCTCCTTGACGATGCCTTGTACCTTTGAAATGGCTTCATGCTTAGTGCAGACTGGCCGCCCGTTCAGTTCTTGGCCGCGACCAAGCTCCGTGTAGGCAGTCATGCCGTGCGAGCGGGCGTCTGCTTCGATCTGTGACGATAGGTTATGGTTGGGCACATAGAGGTCGGTGAAGAACACTCCGTTGGTGTCCGCCTCATACCGGGTTTCTACACCAAGCCAGTGCAGCGCCCAGTGCGTCTTGCCGAGACCGGCCTCGGCCTCAATCACTTTCACACCCGGTTCGCGGGCCTGAACAAAAGCCTTGATCTCGTTGCTGAGCGTTTGGCTGGCTCGTTCCAGAGGAATTTCTTGCCTCGTCGTGGGAAACGCTTTCCGCTTTCGCCGCGCCCCGCGAATATTGTGGAACCGGCTCTTGATATACTGCTCACCAAACTCGTGCCTGTCCGCCGCTCGGACACCGAGACGCTCATATTCCGCAGACAAAGACGTCCAGCATTCGATGAACACGCTGTCCGGGAACGCGGTGCGATAAGCGATCATGAATTTCAGAACAGAGTCGTGGCGATTACTTGCATCCCAGCGCAGCGTTGGCATTTGACCGAGTGCTACAGCAGGTGCCACTTCGACTTCGATCATGTCAGGCAGTTTCGGGACACCAACGGGGCCAGCGATACCGTCAACGAGGAAAGCGCGAACGGGGTGTGGATCGTCGAGACCACGCAGCGCGGGTCTGGCCGTAAAGACGAAACCGCCCGGTTTATAGATGCCGTAGTCGATTAGTTTCCGGTCGGCCCCGATCCGCTGCGAAAGTTCCGCGTTCCAGTGTTCCGCATGGATTTGTTGCTCGGTCAGGTCCATCGGCTCGACTTCGAAGGCAACACGCAGTCGATGCCCCGGCTTGAAGCCTGACGACGGTGAGAAGGCATAAACGAACTGCCGATTGCGCAGGAACGGCAGGGCAAAGCGGACGGCTTCCTCAGCGGTCCCATCGTATTCTAAGGAGTCGAGATCGACGACGCATAGGCTGGTAGCATTGTCCGCAAAATCGAGGCCGGTGCGACCGCCGTGTTCGATCAATGGTTCGCCAAGAACCAGCGACGCCGTAGGAACATCTGCGAGCCGGTTCAACAGGTCTCGAAGGCCCGCCAGATCGTCAAAGGAATGGCGCTCGTAGACAAACTGCTTGGCGTACCGAAAGCCTTCGGCACGTTCGTCTTGCTCTGGGCCTTTCTCGCCGTTCCGCCAAACCTTTCGCAGTTCAGGCCCTGTGCTGGTCGCTATATGTATGTGCATCTGCTTCTCTCACGCAGACGCTATTACCTTGTTTTCCGGTCGGTTTCCATCAAAGCGTGTCTTATAAGCGAGTTGTAGAAGCGATGGGTTTGCTTGCTTTGGTGGAAACGACTGAGGGACGAGGTATTAGCGGCTTCGTCCCTCTTTTTAGTTCACGCGGTGAGAACGCGCCCACGCGAGAACGTCCTCCCGATCATACAAAATTGTCCGGCTGGAAATGTGCAGGAACGGCGGGCCGCTTTCCTGTCCGGCGTTGCGCTCTTTGCGCCAGAGGTAGAGCACTTCCTCGGAACGGTTTAGGTATTCGGCACATTGCGCAGGCGTCATGAGGTCAGGCAGAGTCTGCTTGACCTGCAAGGTTCGTACTTCTTCGCGCAGCGCACGGATTTCATGTGTGAGGTCTTCCATCATCGGCTCCAATCTCACGTTCGAATAAGACACGGGCCCGTTGATGGTGCTGGTGAGTGCCCTCATGCGATCCGGCACCAGCCCCGATGGATCGCAATAAGGTCATGCCGGAGGATTCTGCCAAACACCGGCGCCGACACGCGGCGACGTTATCGCCTGCCACCGATCTGGACAACATTCGAAAGAGGTACTGCCCCGCATTCCACCTCAATTTGTTTCGCGATGGCGTTGGCGTGTCGATGCGATGCCGACCCCTGATCATAGATACCCTGAACACCTTTCTCTACATCACCGCGCAACTGGTCGATGATATAGGCGGGCAGGTCCGCGCGCCGTGCAGCAGTTGTGAACAGGCGGCGGCAATCATGTGGGCGGAGAATGTTGTGGGCATTGGAGAGGCGTTCTGGGTGGTAGATGTGTTTCTCTATGTCATGCTGCGGGAAGACCCATTCGCTGTGCTTCGGCAGCGCCTCAAGCAAGGCGACAACGCGGTCGGCCAAGGGGAATACACCCAAGCGCCCATTTTTCAATCGCGCTACCCTTAATTTGCCGGCTTCGAGATCAACATCTTCCCAGCGGAGCGAGATCACGTTTCCGGCTCGGAGGCCCGTGAACAGCATCAATTCGAAAGCCGCAGCGATGATCTGATTTGAGGTCCGTTTCTCCTCGATCAAGTCAAGTGCGGGCCATCGCTCATCTGGGTCAAACTTGACAGTGTTGTCAAGCTGATAGGTCTTGGTATCGACTTTAAGATCATCCGCGACATTGAAACAGCGGCGAACCGCAGCCGCTCGTTTGAATGATGTCCGGATGATCTGGGCAAGATGTTTGCGCGTCGCAGTGCCTTTGTGGCGCATCACAACCTCTTCGAGATGGTCGAGCGTAATGTCTTCGATCTTCATCTTGAACAACTCGGCCATGTTGTTGCGCACCTGCGCCCTATATTCACCTTTTGTTCTTTCCGAGGCATTGGAGCGTTTGATGTGGGAGTCCAACGCATCACCTAGAGTGTGAATGCCTGTCGATGTGGCGTCTGTGCGGGTCGTGACTTCCGCCATCTTTTCCTTCGCCTTGTCACGAGCGGCAAACACCGTCGGCAGATCAGGCCACGAGCCAAGTGTGATAGAACGAACCTTGCCGTTGATACGCTTTGACAGGATCCACGTCTTGGTCGTGGCACCGACAGCAAGCCGGATGCCGCGGGCATCGGGGTCGGATTTGACCGTGAGGTCGGAGTACATGGTTGTCTTGCCAGGGGTCGGTTTGATCTTTGCGACTTCCGGGCGGGTGGTAAGTTTATGATTGGGCATTGCTCTACAACATCCTCTGCAACATTCAACAACGGCATACTACGGTATACAACCATAGGTTGACCACTTGTTTTTCGTTGCAGAGCGGTGCTTTACCTTATTTTTATGGCGTATTCCGGCGAAGCCCGATGACCAAGTGAGTTCTTTGTAATCAGTAGGTCCGCGGTTCGAGTCCGTGTGGGGGCACCACTTTAAAATCAATAACTTACGTTGATATTCCGCCGCTCGTCCTGTGCCGTTTCTCCGCTCTGGGGGACATATGGGGGACAAAGCGCCTGATTTTCTCCACCCGGCGTTGAAACCGTCCAGCGCCCAAATCTCATCGTTAGAAATCAGCCGGGCCGAGCGTTGTAACCCAGCGGGTTACAACAAACCCCTCAACCGACAACCGGCAGAAAGTCCGAATGGTGATAACCGCACCGCGATACGGATTTGAAAGTGTCGCAATTTGCGACAGTTGTTGATATCCGACATTGTGTCGGGTTTGCCGAATGCAAACACGCCAGCCCCGTCAAACTTAAAGCAGGTCTCAAACCCGTCGATCCGATTTGCATCCGCGCCAATGGCAAACAATCCCGAGCCTCCATAGGGCGTGAGTGTAATTGTGAACGGGCAAACGCAAAGAAACCGCCCGGTTCAAGGGGCGGTCTCTCAGCAGGGGGGGGCGGCAGGGACTGTCTAGATATCCACTTTGCCCAGCAGCCGTTCCGCGTCGTCCCGGATCAGCCTGTTATATTCATCATCAATCGCGCCATCTACCCGCGCCGAGATCCGCGCCTTAATGGCAAGGTCTTTGAAGTCCTGCGCCGGGGTTCTCATTATTCGGACCTCAACCCTTAGGAATTCATCGCAGGCAGGATCGACAAACTGAGAATAGTGCTCATCAGTCAATGCCTCGGCATCCGGGTTGCCCTCGGCAGTCAGGCGGGCAAACAAGGCGTCGCTTTCGCTAATCAGGTTGCCATATCGATTGCCGAACTTCTCCCAATTGACATAGAGGCCCTGAATTTCGGTTTCTTTACCAGTAAGCTCACTGGCAATAGCTCCGGTTGCGATTGCCCCTGAGAGAACGGGGATGCTCGATTTCAGCAATGTGCGGCGGTGAATGTTGGTCATTTGTTACCCTCTCAAGCCAAAGATTGAAGTGTGGTCAGAACGTTGTTCAGGACTTGAGAGTCCAAGTCCTTGAAAACACCGCCAGTGAGGTCAAAGTTTGCCTCCTCGCTAAGCGCGAACTCCAACTGCGCGGCGGCACCCTCAGGCGTCTTGGCTGGTGTAACGCTAATCAGTTCTTCCAGTTCCTGGCTGCGAATCCAGTCAGGGTTAGTCATTTCAACGTCCGGTGTATCCGGTGCGTACATGCGCTGGATCAGAGACTTGTGTTCTGCAATCCACCTTGCGTGAGGGTCGGGCGACTTGGCCTGTACAACAGTGCCAGCGGCCAAGGCGGCAAACGGTGCGGATTGGATAAGAGTGCGACGGTCGATCATGAATGGCTCCTATTATTGAGTGAAATGGTGAACGTGTCCGTCTGCGGCGATCCGGGACACGGTTGCGAGATTCACAGAGCGCGGGGCCTGTGCCTCAGTGTCCCAGACGGGCAGAAGGTGCGGGTGGCGACGTGCGCGGGTCTTGGTGGCCGCGCGGGCCGCTTTGGTTGCTGCGTCGCCTTTGACGTGCTGACGCAGGGTGGCGGGTTGCACACGCATGGTGCGCGCGGTCCCGTCTTTCTTGGTGAAGGTGATGGAAACGAGCCGGCCTTTTGCCTTGGCAATCAGGTCGCGCTTTTCCGCGTAATCCTTTGCCTTGGCCTCATGGTCCAGCGCAACGCGCAGGGCCAGAACCAGTTCGTCATGCTTGCGATAGTCTGCCTGTGCCCATGTATCCTTGTTTTGCAGCAGGCCGATTGCTTCCCGGATATGATCCGCCTCGGTCATGCTTGCGCGGCGCACAGCTTCCTTAGCTTCGTCCCATGCCTGCCACAGTGCGTTGCGCCAGATAACCCGGTGAAACTTGCGACCTGCCATAATGGCCCATGCGCGGTTCATGATGTTCTGGCGGTCATACATGGTGGAAACCCTTACCTTGCTGTTTTGCATACTGTGTATTAACTTTAAATACAGGGTACGCATATTGTCAATACCCTGTTAGCGCTTTTGCATACGAGGTTTGCACAATGACACCTGAGCAGCTTAGAATGGCCAGAAATGCCCTTAGAATTGGGACCAGAGAGCTAGCGGATATTGCTGGTGTTTCATTCACCACCATCAACCGCTTTGAGACTGAGAAAGGCGGGATGCAGCACAGCAACGCAGAGGCAGTGCGAAAAGCCCTAGAGGCCCAAGGTATTCAGTTCTTGGATAATGGAGACACAGCCAATGGTCCGGGCGTGGTTCTGGTCAGAAAAGGTGACCTATGATGATGCGGTCCGCATTTTTCGCGGTTGTTTTTCTACCACCAAAGGTTGGATTGGTGTTTCCCGACACCGCTTTTGCACAGAGCTTTTCTTGTAGCTTCGGGCAGCCTGCTTGTTTGGATTACGGGGACAAGATTTGCAGTTCCCAAGGAAAATGTGTCAATGAATATGCTGTTTGCTTCGACCAGTACACTTGCGACTATGAGGGATTCACGTGCAAATCCAGTTTGACTGACCTAGCTACCGAGTACGATGGGCTGGTTTACGATTACAACAGCTTGGTCAACGCACACAACACACTTCGCGATGACGCCGAGGAACTCAGCAAAAACTACCAACGCTTGTTCTCAGAATACGAAGATTTGGTTTCCGAGTACGAAGACGCGGTTTCAGAGAGAGATAATATTGTGTCGTGTGTTGAGTCCGCCTCTTCGGTAGCCGATGCTCAATATTGTTTCTAGCTTGGGACTTGCCGTAGGTGACATATCAGTTTCCACCTCGCCTACTGCAGGCGAAAGCAGCCGCCCACTATCTCGGGGTCTCCGCGTCGAAACTTCGGACGTTGGGCATTCCAGTAAAAGTGTGTGGGGCGAACAGGTTATACGATATCATCGATCTAGACGCGTACGCTGACTCGTTGCCCTACGACGGACAGACAGACGGGACAAACACATGCGACGCGGTGTTTGGATCTGGGAAAAGTCCTCGAAACTCGTGGTGACCACAGCTCAGGTTTTGCTTTAGGAGGCAACAAAGTTGCTCGTATTCATAGACGAGACTGGCGATCCTGGCTTTAAGCTAGAGCGGGGCTCATCCCCTAACTTTGCGCTTTCAATGGTGCTTATCGAGACAAAAGACGCGGCTATGCAAACTCAGGCCGCAATTAAAGCTGTGTCGTCTTCTGAGCGCGTAAGACCCGAGTGGAAATTTTCAAAGGTCAAGGCAACCAAGCGGGACGCCTTCTTTAGGGCTGTCGCTGACTGCCCATTCGTCTGCCGCACTGTGGTTGTTCAGAAGCGCCTCATTCGATCACACAATCTGAAATCCAAACCGCGTCTGTTCTACAACTTCTTCACCCGTATGATGTGCCAGCATGACGGCGGTATGCTTGCCGACGCATCGTTGGTTATTGATGGATCCGGGGACAGACGGTTTAAGCAGGAACTACAGGCTTATCTGCGCCGAGAGTTGCCGCCAGGAGCCATCCGAAAGATGGGCTTCAAGGATTCGCGAAAAGACGAATTGGTTCAACTTGCCGATATGTGTGTTGGCGCTGTGGCAAGGTCATACACCGACAAACAAGACGCAAAAAGATGGCGTGAAATGTTGGCCCGCACCGGTAAGATTCACAATGTTTGGGAGTTCAAGTAGTTGCGCCCCACCTTCCTATCCAACTCGACTGGCTGGAACGCACACCCTACGGCGACAGTTCGGACAGGTGGGGCGACTTGGCAAGTTATAAGTAGGCACTAACTGAAAAATAGTCAATAAGTGGTCACCTATCACCATTTCGCTTGGCCGATTTACAAAGTCAAAAATACTACCTTGCTTCAGGTCTTCCGTCCCTTTTTCTTGAGCTCTTTGGCGACTCCCTCTGCACCCTTGGTATAGCGGATCACAATGGGCTCCACGTCGCTGTGGCGTAGGTTTCTGGTTTCCTGAGGTGCGCGTGGTATTGGCGGCACTTTGCACCTCTCAACCAAGTCCCCCAGTTGGTCCTGGTCAATTCGAACGGCCTTACCTATGCGAATTAGAAACCCGTGTTCTTCTGCCGCAGCGCGCAGCGAACCCTTCGGTACGTTGAGGACCTTGGCGGCTTGTTCAATGGTCAGTAACTTCACCATTTATTCACTCCATCAACTCAATTCGTTCTAGAATTAGCGATGCTGTTCGTTCCAGCGGTATTCGACGATTTCGGTCTCCAAGAACATGCGGAAATTGTCATCGGATACCATTGTCAATCTGATTGCATTTGAAGCGTCGGACCATACTGCAATGCCCTCTAAGTTGCCGTGGGTGCGTATCTTGGTCTGTAGAAGAGTACCGGTCTCGACAATTCTGTCTTCCGCGAATGCGAAGCGCCTCACCCTATTTGAAAAACCAATCCCCCAAACAAATCGTCGTTCCAGCAAATACAAATGACCATCAGGTCCGGTGTCAGCTCCCACCGGCACGTAGGAACCTCTTTTCCGAATCTCGCCTGATACAGACCATTCGTTGTTCTCAAGACGAAAAACAGGAAAGGAATTTCCCGGCCAAGTCTCTGGTATCGCAATGACCCGGCCCTGTGGGTCAAGTGACAGCGCTTCTAATCCCAGGTTGTAGGGCAACGACCTGAACGGTTGGGTTTCGGTTTCGTATTCGATATGGTTTGTCGTGAATTCGCCGGGGTTGAAATACTCAACATCGTGGTAGTTTTCGGTGCTGACCCAAAGCCTACCACTCTTCTCCAACGCGAGCCCTTCCAGGTCACTGTTTACTTCATCATGGTAATTCATGGAGCCCGGAGTCCGGGGCCGAACAATCTCAATGTTTCGAATGCCGACAATTGAGTCACCTTGTCTTTGTACCTCAGAGAAAACCAGCATCGGCCTGTCTGACACGGCAATCAGCTTTGTTCCGTCTTCACTTATTTCCAAACCAGATAGGCCGCCAAATCTACCTTCTCCCGGCCATATCCAACTTAGCTCACTCAACAATTCCACTTGCGAAACAGAACCGTCATTTAAAAGAGCAATATATGCTCTCAGGGAAGCTAGGCTGACCAAAGCAGAGCAAACCACAAGAAGAAGCGAAGTACGTTTCAAGGGATTTTCCGAACAAATCACATCTTTCGCCTGACAATGACGAAACGAACAATACCGTCGCAACAGAATCCTGCAATCATTTGGCCTAGATCAATCGCGGCGGCTTCCGTCTGCTTTTCTTTCGTACTTTACAGAACTAACGTGCAGTTTCTTCTCTTCACTGCATTGGTGCACTTATTGCGACGTAGCGTCACTTTGGAAACCGCAGCTGTTAAGAAGTTGACGCAAAGGTCAGCTACGTAAAGGCTTTTTGACCATACAGTCAAAACACTGACGCAAAACCCCTCTTTCTTCCCCCTTACGTCTCAAAGCGAAACTCTTACATCCGCCGTGTCGCTGCGGGTTTGCACTCACGGAAGGAGATCCTTGAGCCTGGACACCACCTTGGCTCGGATCGGGCCCGCAGCGACAAGATTTGAGTGTCATGCTGGGAGGCGAAGAACTTGGTGCTGAATGTCTTAACTGCCCTTCGGAGAGTTCAAACCAAAGAAAGCCGTACTGCTCATCTCAACGATGAAGATTGCGAGCTGCGCCTGGGCGAAGAAAAGGGCGGCTGTAGACTGAGGAAAGAAGCGATACGGGCCCTGTTTCACAATGAGTTTGTAGAGATGGGCAGAGACCTGCCCAAGCCTCCTATGTAATTCGTCAATGGCCAAAGCCCTCTCTGATGATGCAGCTTGCGCCAGTATTACCGGACACGAATGGGCTCAATCAGGCTGAGCCGGTATTTCCCGGTAATAACCGGCGTTACCGAGTTGTCGGTATCGGTTGTTTCCCGAATCAAAAAAATCTCAGATTCCGACCTCACCCCCTGCTACATCCGCTACATGGGATATGCTCCACCGTGGAGCAAACCTGACGGATCGACGTGTAGGGCAGCGATTAACCTAGTAGCAAAGCGTCATAATGCCGGTCGGGCCGTTACTGATTAGAATGCACTTAGAGAGCATGTCTCGACCAATGAGACCATCTATGCCCTGTGAGCGAACATGGGTTTCCATCACTGGTAACGCCTCGATGTAGAACGGTGC
>NZ_JBXWSM010000026.1:0-52324 GCF_059613405.1 Ruegeria sp. BHSA118 | reverse complement strand
TGCGCGCTCAGGACAAATCGGATCAGCGCCGGATGGGCCGAAGCCACCCGCATGCCGTGCAGATCCAGCTTGCCTTCGGGTTTTAACTTGCCGCGCTTCATCCGGCCAAAGGCCTTGTTGTCCATCTGAACCGGCGTATTGCGCAACGCATCCGTCACCGAAGGTTTCAGGTCATTCGGTTTCGGTTTCGACTGATGGGTCTGTCCAAGTTCGAATGCCTGAAAACGGGGTTTCGGCGTTTTCTTGGGCTTGGGTTTCGGCAAAGTGGTCGGATGGATCGCCTGCGGGATCTCGGGGTGCAGCCTCTCGGCCTGTTTGGCGACCTTGCGCCACAGCTCGATCTCTTCGCTTGTCAGTTTGCGCCGGGTCATCAGAATTCATCCGGCAGCAGGGCATAGGCACGCTGGATGGGCAGCAACAGCACCATCCGACCCGGATCCTTCAGCTTGCCCGCGGCCTGTCCGGCTTCGTCCCCCGTTCCGAAAAAGATATCGGCCCGCTGTGCGCCTTTGATGGCCGCACCTGTATCCTGCGCAATCATCAGGCGGCGGATCGGTTTCTTGCCGTCTTTTTCCACCCAAACCGGCGCGCCCAGCGGGGTATAGGCCGGGTCAACCGCAATGCTGCGCATCGTCGTGACAGATCGGTTCATGGCGCCCAGCGGCCCAAGTTCAGGCGCGACACGTGAAACTTCGCGGAAGAACACGTATGATGGGTTGTGGAGCAGCATTTCCGCACCGGCCTCGGGGTTCTTGCGCACCCAGGCGCGGATCATCTGCGCGCTGACCTCATGCGCGCCAAGAATGCCACGCCGCACCAGTTCCACGCCAATTGACCTGTAGGGATGCCCGTTCGCACCGCCATACCCGACGCGCAAAGCGCCGCCATCCGGCAATCGAACGCGGCCGGAACCCTGGATTTGCAGAAAGAACAACTCGACGGGGTCATCGACCCAGGCGATCTCAAGCCCGCGGCCCTGCATGACATCACTGGTCAGGATTTCTCGGCGGCTCAGCCAGGGCCCCTCAGCGCGGGCCTCGGACGGCATTTTGTAGATGGGGTATTTGAAACGATCCGTCCGGGTGCGCGCACCATCAAGTTCGGGTTCGAAATACCCCGTGAACAGGGCATCCTCACCATCCTCGACCAGAACAGGGCGAAAAAAGAGCTCAAAGAACGACCGTGCCGCTTCAGCATCATAGGTTCTTGCCACACCGCACAGGGCCCGCCAATCGGGATCCTTCAGATCCCCGCAGGTGTTCAGAAAAACTGACAGGGCTGCACCATGGTCATCCTCGGCCCAGCCACGCAGATCATCGAACGACAGAATGGATCGCGTTGCCTCGGCCCCGGCAGCGCTGGCAGTGGTCATTGCACCCACCAGTAAAAGCGACCGGAGCGTGGCAATCATGCGTCCGTGGCAACAAGCAGCCAGTTCGGATCGTCCTTGCCCATCACACGGGCAAAGGTCCAGCTGTCCTTTTGGCGTTTCACGGTGTTGGGGCTGCCTTCGACGATATCGCCACCGCGATCCCGCACGACCGAAGTCAGTTCACCCACGAATTTCATGGTAATCTCGGCCTGATTGGTATCCTTGTCGAATTTCACATCCGTCAGGGTCGTCTCTCGGACACCGATGAACTCGGCCTCGATCGTCAGGCCCTGATCTTCTCGTGCGGCGACGCCCGCAACGAAGGATTCAAAAACTTCTTCCGACAGGAATGGCTGGATCTCGTCCAGGTTTCCCTTCTCAAACCCCATCACGATCATTTCATAGGCACCGCGGGCACCCTGAACAAACTCGGTGACGGAAAAACCGGGTTCAACGCGTTTCATCGCCGCCAGCGTCTGTGCCAGCTCGCTGTCTTCCGGGACATGGTCTGTGATGTCATGATCCGGGCCGCCTTCGATCACTTCGAAATCGCGGCGCGATTTATGCGCTTCGGGCTGCTGCTGCACAGGCGGTTTTTCAAAACCTTCACGCGTGCCCAATACGCTCTTAAGGCGCAGGATCAGGAAAACGGCAATTCCGGCCAGGACCAGCAACTGGATCATGGGTTCGTTCATTTCATCCTCTTTTCAGGACCGCGGCTTTGTATACGCGGCCTCATGCCACTATGTAGGTGACCGTAGGTGGCAAGTCCACAGCCCGGCCTAAGGGAAAGGATAACGCAAATGTATCTGTTCTTGGCATTTTTGTTGGTGCCCATCATCGAGATCGCGCTGTTTATTCAGGTTGGCGGGCTGATCGGCTTGTGGCCAACTCTTGCCATCGTAGTACTGACGGCGGTTTTGGGCACTGTTTTGGTGCGGACACAAGGTCGCATGGCGTTGGGAAACCTGCAACGGTCGTTTGCCGAACTGGACGACCCGACCGAGCCGCTGGCGCATGGTGCGATGATCCTGTTGTCGGGCGCTTTGTTGCTTACACCGGGATTTTTCACTGATGCCATTGGATTTGCGTTGCTTGTTCCCGACGTGCGGGTTGCGGTTTTCAGGTATCTCAGATCGAAAGTCACCGTTACCCAGTTTCAAATGGGTCAGGGCCCCGGTTTTCAGTCACGGGGAAATCCGTTCGATCAGGGTGACATCATAGACGGCGACTTTACCGAGGTCCGCCCGAAAAATGATCCGTCAAAGCCGTCTAAATGGGTGGAAGGCCCCCACCGGCATTGAGGTGCCGCGCCCAACTTGATAAGCAGTGGCGAATTTCATTTTTGGAGTAGATCCATGGCCGAAGAAAACGCTGCAGAAAACACTGCGGCCAAAGCCGCCCCGCAAGTTCAGATGCGTGTTCTGGGGCAGTTCATCCGCGACATGTCCTTTGAGAACGTGATGGCCCAGAAGGGTGTTTCCGGTGACGTACAGCCCGAAATCGCCGTTCAGGTGAATCTGGACGCCAAGAAGCGCCCGGCAGACCACCAGTTCGAAGTGTCAATCAAGCTGAACCTGACATCCAAAGCCAAAGGCCTGGAAGACGTTCTGTTCCTGTGTGAGCTGGACTATTGCGGCCTGTTCCACGTGGAAGGTGTGCCGGAAGACCAGCTACACCCGTTCCTGATGATCGAATGCCCGCGGATGCTGTTCCCGTTCCTGCGCCGCATCGTCAGCGACATCACCCGGGACGGCGGTTTCCCACCGGTGAATCTGGACAATATCGATTTTGTCGCCCTGTATCGCAACGAATTGATGCGTCGTCAGGCCGAACAGTCCCAGAAGACAGACGCCTGAGGGTTTGGCCCGTGCCTGACGGGATCAGGTGCGGGTCCACAGGGCATTGTCGCCCAGTTTTTCTATGAATGCGTCATGTGCCGCGCGTTCATCCTCGGTAATACGAGACGGCAGTGGCGTGGCTCGTGGTGCCGGGCGCCAATCATCGCCGCCGCCTGCCACGGATGATGCAGATGTTGACAGGCCAAAATCGGGCTGTCGTCCTCCGATCAGCTCAAGATAAACCTCGGCCAGGATTTCAGAGTCGAGCAACGCGCCGTGCAGCACACGGTTCGAGTTGTCGATATTGAAGCGACGGCACAGCGCATCCAGTGAGGCCGGGGAACCGGGGAACCGTTTGCGCGCTATCGCCAGCGTATCCAGCGCCTGTTCCATCGGGATGAGCGGGGCACCCATCCATTTCAGTTCGGCATTCAGGAACTTCATGTCGAAAGATGCATTGTGGATCACCAGCCGCGCATCGCCGACAAATTCGCGAAATGCGTGACCGACTTTGGCAAAAACCGGTTTGTCTTTCAGCGTCACTTCACCCTTTTCCGGCGGCCGCGGGTTCTCCAACAAATCCGGGCCGATGCCATGCACGCCAAATGCCTCTTCCGGCATCGAACGTTCTGGGTTGATGTAAACGTGATACGTCTCACCGGTTGCGACGTGGTTCCACAGTTCAACGGCGCCGATTTCCACGATCCGATCACCGCTTTCGGGGTCAAACCCGGTGGTCTCGGTATCCAGTACAATTTCACGCATCTGCCATCCCCGACCGTATCTGCCTGACCACATCCTGCACCTGTGCGCGGGCGTGGTCCAGAGTGTCGGTCACGATGACGTAATCCGACCGCGCGCATTTTTCGTCGTTCGGCATCTGCTTGGCGCGGATTTGCTCGAACTGCGCCTCGGTCATTGTTCCGCGTTCCATGACGCGCCGCTTTTGCTCGTCGGCCGGGATCGAAACACACGCCACCGCGTCCATCGCCGCGTCACCGCCCGTTTCAAACAAAAGCGGAATGTCGAACACCAGGATGTCGTTTGTCGCGGCTTCACGAAATGCTGCGCGGTCAGCAGCGACCAGAGGATGCACAATCGCCTCAATCGTTTTCAACGTGGCCGGGTCATCCGCGATGATCCGTTTCAACGCGTCTCGGCTAACCACCCCATCACGTAACGCATCGGGAAAGGCTGCCCGCATTGGTTCAACCGCTGCTCCACCAATGGCGTACAGGCGATGCACCGCCGCATCCGCATCCCACAAGGCACAACCTTCTTCGACGAACATCTGCGCCGTCGTGCTTTTCCCCATGCCGATAGAACCGGTCAGGCCAAGCGCAAAACTCATGCCAAGGCCGCCGCACGCGCATCAGCATCAACTTCGGGGCGCACGCCGAACCAGCGTTCGAAACCGGGCACGGCCTGATGCAACAACATGCCCAGGCCATCGACTGCGGTGCAACCTGCCTGTTCAGCGGTTTGCAACAGGCGGGTTTTCAACGGGGCATAAACCAGATCCGTCACCACGGCACCGGGCTGCAACCCGTCAAGCGGAACCCGCAATTCCGGTTGGCCCTGCATGCCCAACGAGGTGGTGTTGACCACGAGTTCTGCGTTTTCGATGACATTTCCGGCCTGAACCCAATCCACCACGCGGATACGTTGACCGAATTCCTCTTTCAGATGATCCGCTCGGGCGCGGGTTCGGTTGGTCAGCAGGATTTCCGGAACACCCGCGTCAGACAATGCCTGCAACACGGCGCGCGCGGCCCCTCCGGCCCCGAAGACAACAGCGGGCCCGTCCTTTGCATTCCAGTCCGGCGCACCGGTGCGAAGATTCTCCATGAACCCGTACCCGTCAGTGTTATCCGCGTGGATCGAGCCGTCGTCGCGAAACACCAGAGTGTTCGCCGCACCTATCACCGTCGCACGGTCAGACGCATGATCCGCGATCTTCAAAGCGGCTTCCTTGTGGGGAACGGTCACATTGGCGCCGACAAAACCCGCCTTGGGCAGGGTGCGCAGTACAGTTTCCAGATCAGCGGGTGCCACATCCATCGGGATGTAATGACCGGCAAGACCATATGTCTTCAGCCAATGGCCATGCAGTTTGGGGGATCGTGAGTGACCAATGGGATGTCCAATCACACCGGCCAAAGGAACCCGATAGTCCGTCATTGATCGATTACCCCTTTGACAGCCAGAAAGTTGAGCAACTCCAACAGGGGCATACCCAAAACGTTAAAATAGTCGCCGTCAATGGTGGCGAACAGGCGGACGCCTTCTTCTTCCAGCTTATAGGCTCCGACCGCATGGCGAATGCTGTCCCAGTTCCGCACAACATAGTCTTTCAGATAGGCATCAGAGCTGGCCCGCATCCGCAATCGTACCTGCCCCACATGCCGCCAGATCGGCTGAGCATTCTGATAGATCACCGCTGCGGACAAAAGCATGTGACGCTTGCCTCGCATGGCTTTCAGCTGGGCCAACGCCTGTTCGGGGGTTTCCGGTTTTGACATCAGCTGACCGTCAAAATCCAGAACCTGATCACATCCCAGAACCATGGCACCGGGGTTTTTGTCGCTGACCTTCCGCGCCTTCATTTCTGCGAGGGTGTCGGCAATGTCCCGTGGTGACGCGTTTTCAGCCAGCAGGGCGCGTTTGGCCGTCTCTTCATCCACGCGCGCGGTTTGAACCACAAAAGGTACGCCTGCATTTTCAAGCAGCTGCGCGCGAATGGCGGACCCGGAAGCAAGAAGAATGGGGACAGACATGTGGAAAACCCCGTGCGCAAATCATTGAGAGTTCAGGGGTGCTTTGTATGGTTTTCCGGTTGACACGCAACCCCGTGGATTTCGCGCCAAAGATCCCCGAGTCGCTCAAACCCCATCCCGTCCGGACAAGGATAAGTCAGTTTCTCTGGAAAACCCCGATATCCCAAACTCTCCTACCAGTTATCCCCAAGTGGGACAAGGAATACTGATAATAACTTTATGATTTTAAATGATAAAAATATCCACCAACAGAATCACCTGAAAATTTCCGTGTTCTGTCCACCTGGGGAAAACACTTGTGTAAAAAAGTAATCCACGGATTTTACTCACCCTACAAAACCATCATCCTTTTTCTTTTCTTATTTTTTTATTAGGGAGGGTTTCGAACTACGCCCGGAGCCGAAATGACCGATCTTCTGTTCACTTTGTACCCATGGGTGAAATCGCTCCATATCATGGCTGTGATTTCGTGGATGGCCGGCCTGTTCTATCTGCCCAGGTTGTTCGTCTATCACGTCGAAAAGGCGCAGGCCGTCGAAGGCGCACAGGACATTTTCTTTGAAATGGAAGAAAAGCTGCTGCGTGTGATCATGAGACCGGCGATGATAGTTGCATGGGTTTGTGGTTTGATCATGGTGTTCACGCCAGGCATCGTGGGATGGGATTGGAGCTGGCCCTGGGTCAAGGGCGCGGCGGTGATCGGCATGACCTGGTTTCATCACTGGCTGATGGCGCGACGCAAGGATTTTCTGGAAGGGCGAAACACGCTCAGTGGGCGGCAGTTTCGCATGATGAACGAGGTCCCGACCGTTTTGATGGTTGCCATCGTTCTGGCGGTTGTTCTGAAGTTCTGAGGGCCTGTTTGACTCCGCCCCGCACTGCGCTTATGTAGGGATCAACACGCCCGTCCGGGCGGCGTATCTTCCATACTGAAATTCCACTTCGTGCCGCGCTGCCTGCGGTGAAGGTATATATCATGACAACCGAATCCCTGAATCTTGCCGATCTGAAAGCCAAAAGCCCCAAAGACCTTCTGGCGATGGCCGAAGAACTGGAGATCGAAAACGCCTCGACCATGCGCAAGGGCGAGATGATGTTCCAGATCCTGCGCGAACGCGCGGATGAAGGCTGGACCGTTGGTGGCGATGGCGTGCTTGAAGTGCTTCAGGACGGTTTCGGTTTTCTGCGCTCGCCCGAGGCGAACTATCTGCCCGGCCCGGATGACATCTATGTCTCACCCGAGATGATCCGCCAGCACTCATTGCGGACAGGGGATACCGTGGAAGGCGAGATCAAAGCCCCGGATGAGAATGAGCGCTATTTCGCGCTGACGAAGGTCACGAAGATCAACTTTGAAGATCCCGAGAAAGCCAGGCACAAGATCCTGTTCGACAACCTGACCCCGCTCTACCCGGATGAGCGTCTGAAGATGGAGATCGAGGATCCGACCATAAAGGACAAGTCCGCACGGGTGATCGATCTGGTCGCGCCGATCGGCAAGGGCCAGCGGTCGTTGATCGTGGCGCCGCCGCGCACCGGTAAGACGGTGATCCTGCAAAACATCGCGCATTCGATCGAGCGCAACCACCCGGAATGCTACCTGATCGTCCTGCTGATCGACGAACGCCCGGAAGAAGTTACCGACATGCAGCGTTCGGTGAAGGGCGAGGTGGTATCCTCGACCTTTGATGAACCCGCGACGCGCCATGTGGCCGTGTCGGAAATGGTCATCGAAAAAGCCAAGCGTTTGGTCGAACACAAACGAGATGTTGTTATTCTTCTTGATTCGATCACAAGACTTGGTAGGGCCTTTAACACAGTGGTCCCATCCTCGGGTAAAGTTCTGACCGGTGGTGTGGACGCCAACGCTTTGCAGCGTCCCAAGCGATTCTTCGGTGCCGCACGGAACATCGAAGAGGGTGGGTCTCTGACCATCATCGCAACCGCACTGATTGATACCGGCAGCCGGATGGACGAGGTCATCTTTGAAGAATTCAAAGGTACTGGTAACTCGGAAATCGTTCTGGATCGCAAGATCGCGGACAAGCGTGTGTTCCCGGCCATCGACATCCTCAAATCCGGCACGCGGAAAGAGGACCTGCTGGTCGACAAGGGCGATCTGGCCAAGACTTTCGTTCTGCGGCGTATCCTCAACCCGATGGGCACGACCGACGCAATCGAGTTCTTGTTGTCCAAGTTGAAGCAGACAAAGACAAACAGCGAATTCTTCGATTCCATGAACACCTGACACTGGTCTTTAACTCTAGCGAGGCCTTCGAATGGATACGATATTCGCCTTGGCCAGCGCGCAGGGCAAAGCCGGGGTGGCGGTCATCCGCCTCTCGGGTCCAGACTCCCATTTAGCAGCGGCGCGCCTGACAGGTGGTGCGCTGCCAAAGCGTGGCATGGTCCTGCGCACTCTGACCGATCATGGCGGATCACGTTTGGACGACGGATTGATCTTGACCTTTCAGGCCCCGGCCAGTTTTACCGGTGAAGACGTGGCCGAGCTTCAGATTCACGGAAGCACAGCCTCTGTCAACGCCGTGCTGCGCTGCCTGTCTGATATGGAAGGGTTGCGCATCGCTGAACCGGGTGAGTTCACACGCCGGGCGCTGGAAAACGGCAAGATGGACCTGACTCAGGTTGAAGGTCTGGCCGATCTAATCGATGCAGAAACGGAAGCACAACGTAAGCAAGCTCAGACCATTCTGGCGGGCGAGCTGGGCACGTTGGCTGAACGGTGGCGTCGGGATCTGATACGGGCTGCGTCCCTGTTGGAGGCAGTCATCGACTTTGCTGATGAAGAAGTTCCAACCGATGTGACGCCGGAAGTGCGCGAGCTGATTCAAGGCGTCATGTCAGACCTACATCGTGAAGCAAATGGCGTCAAAATTGCCGAGCGAATCCGTACAGGGTTCGAGGTTGCGATCGTCGGCCTTCCAAATGCGGGAAAGTCCACTCTTTTGAATGCCTTGGCGGGCCGTGAGGCGGCCATTACTTCGGAATATGCCGGGACCACGCGCGATGTGATCGAAGTTCGAATGGATCTGGCTGGATTACCGGTGACCTTGCTGGATACGGCAGGACTGCGAGAGACCGAAGATCATGTCGAAAACCTGGGTATCGAGCTTGCGCGCAACAGAGCGGAGGCCGCCGATCTTCGCGTTTTCCTGTCTGAAACGCCGAGGGACCTGGGGGTGGAGATGCGGGAAGATGATATACATGTTTTGCCCAAAGCAGACCTTCGGGGGATCGAGGGGAAGGGTGTGTCAGGGAAAACAGGTCAGGGAATAGATGCGTTAGTAGGCCAGATATCGCGTGTTCTGCGTCAGCGAACCACTACTCATGGTATTGCAACTCGGGAACGTCACCGCATTGCAATCACCCGAGCGTTGGACTCACTCACATCTGCAATCGCGGTTCTGGAATCAGGCCCAGACCTGTATGATATCGCGGCAGAGGAGCTGAGAACCGCCATACGCGCCCTGGAATCCCTGGTGGGCAGAATAGACGTGGAAACTCTGTTGGATGAAATCTTCTCCAGCTTCTGTTTGGGAAAATAAGGAGTGTTTCACGTGAAACATTCGAAGTTTGATGTCATCGTTATCGGCGCAGGTCACGCCGGAACCGAGGCTGCTCATGCATCAGCCAGAATAGGCGCGACAACTGCGCTGGTAACGCTGTCTGCAACGGACATTGGCGTCATGTCCTGCAATCCAGCGATTGGCGGTTTGGGGAAAGGCCATCTTGTGCGTGAGATTGACGCCTTGGATGGCGTTATGGGTCGCGTGGCGGATCAGGCGGGCATTCAGTTTCGATTATTGAACCGTCGAAAGGGGCCCGCCGTTCAGGGGCCAAGAGCGCAGGCGGATCGCGCCCTTTATCGTCTTGCCATGCAACAGGTAACCAAGAAGCAGGATAACCTGTCCGTCGTTGTCGGAGAGGTTGTCGATTTCCTGTTGAACGGCGAAAAGATTGCAGGTGTTGTTCTTTCCGATGGATCCGAACTTTCCGCGCGCGCCGTTATTCTGACGTCCGGTACGTTTCTAAGGGGCGTCATCCATATCGGTGACGTGTCCCGCCCAGGCGGGAGAATGGGGGATCGGCCTTCCATCAAACTAGCTGAGCGGTTGGATGGATACGATCTTCCCATGGGGCGATTGAAAACCGGAACACCGCCGCGTCTGGACGGGCGGAGCATTGATTGGTCGGATCTTGAAAAGCAGGACGGAGACGATGAGCCAACCCTGTTTTCTTTCATGTCGAAATCCGTTGTCGCGCCCCAGATTTCTTGCGGAATTACGCATACAAATGCGCGAACACATGAGATCATTGCGGCGAATCTTTCGAAATCTGCTATGTATGGCGGTCACATCGATGGGGTAGGTCCGCGTTATTGCCCCTCGATCGAAGACAAGATCGTTCGCTTCGCCGACAAGGAATCGCATCAAATCTTCCTTGAGCCCGAAGGGGTCAACGATCACACGATCTATCCGAACGGTATATCGACATCTCTGCCCCAGGATGTTCAGCTGGACTATGTGCGGTCGATCAAAGGCTTGGAAAATGCAGAGATTCTGCAACCGGGATATGCAATCGAATACGACTATGTTGATCCGCGCGTCCTGAGCGCTTCATTATCCTTGCCGGCTGTTCCCGGACTATATCTAGCGGGCCAGATAAATGGGACCACAGGATATGAGGAAGCCGCGGCTCAGGGCATGGTGGCCGGCCTCAATGCGGCGTTGGAGACTCAAGGGCGAGACCCCATCCATTTTACGCGATCCGACAGTTATATTGGCGTAATGATCGATGATTTGACAACTCGAGGTGTTGCCGAACCTTACCGCATGTTCACGTCACGCGCGGAGTTCCGGTTATCTCTGCGCGCCGACAATGCTGATCAACGTCTGACACCGCTTGGTTTGGAATTGGGGTGCGTCGGAGAAGGGCGCAAAGTTCAGTTCGAAGACAAAATGCACCAACTAGAGAGTGTGAAGTCAAAGCTGACGGAACGGACTTATACACCCAAGGAAGTTCTAGCCGCTGGTATAAACGTTAATCAGGATGGAAACCGTAGGGATGGGATGGCAATTCTGGCATTCCCTGATACCTCATTAGAAGATTTGTTGCCTCTCGTTCCTGATTTGCAGGACGTTGACCCAAAAATCAGGCTCCAGATCGAGCGGGACGCCTTGTATGCCAACTATATTGCCAGACAAAAGCGGGACGTCGAAGCAATGAAGCGGGATGAATCCTATGTCATTCCGCATGAGTTCGACTATTTTGCTTTGGATGGTCTGTCTTCGGAAATGAAACAGAAGCTATCGCAAGCGAAACCCGCAAATATCGCTCAGGCAAGCCGAGTTGAGGGGGTCACGCCGGCAGCGCTGACGCTCGTTCTGGCAAAACTGCGCCGGGATCAAAGAGCTCGTCAGGCATGATCGTTGATTATTCGAAGTTTGAGGACATGAATGTTTCACGTGAAACATTCGAGCGCCTCGTGACCTATGTTGATCTGGTGAAGCGTTGGAATCCTAAGATCAACCTCGTGTCGCGGAACAGCTTGGAGCATATCTGGGACCGGCATATTCTTGATTCCGTGCAAGTCTATCGGTGCGCTGGCAGGTTTGACACCTGGGCAGACCTGGGAAGCGGAGGCGGATTCCCCGGTATGGTCTGCGCCATCATCGCTGCGGAAGATAACCCAAGCGCCTCATTCAACATGATCGAAAGTGACCAGCGGAAATCAGCTTTCTTACGCAGCGTTGCGCGGGAATGCGGCATAAAATGCACAGTGACTTCAAAAAGGATTGAATCGGTAGAACCTTTGGCGGCAAACATAATTTCCGCCCGAGCGCTGGCTGACTTGCGCACCTTGTTGTCCTTTTGTGACAGACATTTACACACCAACGGGACAGCGTTGTTGCCCAAAGGCGCAAATTGGAAAAAAGAGCTGGAAGACGCACGTGAGGAATGGAATTTCGAGGCTGAGGCGATTACAAGTTTAACTGAACCTCAAGCCGTTATCCTTAAGATAAATGGAGTATCACGTGGTTGATTTGTCTCGACCTTCAGGGCCTCGGATAATTGCTGTTGCCAATCAGAAGGGCGGGGTCGGAAAAACAACCACAGCGATCAACCTTGCAGCAGGATTGGCCGAATCCGGGTGCCGGGTTCTGGTGGTTGACCTTGACCCGCAGGGGAACGCTTCGACAGGTTTGGGTGTCGAAGATCGAGACTGGACAACTTATGATCTGATCCTCGACGACGCGCCATTGGAGGCCGTCGTTCAAGAGACTGAAATCGAAGGTCTTTTCGTTGTCCCGGCGACCGTTGATCTGAGCTCTGCCGATATCGAACTGATCTCCAACGAAAAACGCAGCTATCTTTTGCATGATGCTTTGAGGCAGACAGCCATAGATGCGTTTGAACTGGATTTTGTGCTTATCGACTGCCCGCCGTCCTTAAACTTGCTGACCGTGAATGCCATGGTTGCTTCGCATTCTGTGCTTGTGCCGTTGCAGAGCGAGTTCTTTGCCCTTGAAGGGCTTTCACAGTTGATGTTGACGATTCGAGAGGTCCGCCAAACAGCGAATCCAGATCTGAGAATCGAAGGTATTGTGTTGACCATGTATGACAACCGCAACAACTTGTCCCGCCAGGTTGAAAAGGACGCGCGTGACAATCTGGGTGAGATGGTCTTTAAGACGAAAATACCCAGAAATGTGCGGGTCAGCGAAGCGCCGTCATATGCGCTGCCTGTTTTGCAATATGACTCGGGATCGCTTGGGGCCATGGCCTACCGGCATCTTGCTCGTGAGATCTTGCACAAGAACAATAAGACCGCTGCCTGAGCGGGAACGAGGAGGGCGACATGAGCGTCAAGAAAGCAAAGTCCAGAGGATTGGGGCGGGGGCTGTCTGCCCTTATGGCGGATGTGAATCCCGAATCAGAAGGTCGGATTTCGGCGGATGCACGCAGACCGGATTTGAAAGTCCCGATTGAAAAGCTGAAAGCCAACCCCAACCAGCCGCGCCGGACATTCATGCCCGAGCAGTTGGACGAGCTGGCAGCGTCGGTTAAGGAAAAAGGTATCATTCAGCCGTTGATCGTTCGCGCGACAGGTTCCGATGAATACGAAATCGTCGCGGGGGAACGCCGTTGGCGCGCGGCGCAGATGGCGCAGCTGCATGATATCCCGGTGATCGTACGTGATTTCGATGATACGGAAGTGTTGGAAGTTGCGATTATCGAAAACATCCAACGCGCGGATCTGAACGCGGTGGAAGAGGCTGCCGGCTACAAGCAGTTGATGGACCGGTTTGGTCACACACAGGAAAAGCTCGCCGAGGCCCTGGGTAAAAGTCGCAGCCACATCGCAAATCTTCTGCGGCTTCTGTCCTTGCCGTTGGATGTTCAAACCCTTGTTATTGAAGGTAAATTATCTGCGGGACACGCCAGGGCGCTGATTACGGCGGAAAATCCGTCGGAACTTGCGAAACAGATCGTCAAGGATGGCTTGTCGGTGCGCGCAACCGAGGCTTTGGTTAAAAAACAGCAGCAAGGCACTGCCGAGCGCTCTGCACCTCGCTCCAGAAATTTGGATGCTGGAAAGGATGCAGACACACGTGCCTTGGAAAAAGACCTGTCGGCGATCCTGGCGATGAAAGTGTCGATCAATCACAAGGCCGGAACGGAAACGGGACAAGTTGTTCTGACCTACGAAAACCTGGATCAGCTGGACGACTTGTGCGCCAAGCTCAGCCGTTAGGCCGTGACCAGATAAAGATCATGACACCGCCCAGCACAACCGCCTGAATGATCAACACGAAAAGCGGTGCGGACAGCAAAACAGAAATTCCGAAAACGGCGGCGATCGAGACGGTTGCCGCCTTTTTTGCGGCTGGTCGAATGGCGCCGGAACTTTGCCAATCAAGAATCAGTGGCCCAAAAAGCTGATGGCTCACAAGCCAATTGTGCAGCCGCGAGGATGAGCGGGCGAAGAAAAACGCGGCAAGCAGAAGAAAAGGCACCGTTGGAAGAAGGGGCAGGACAACCCCGACAGCCGCCATGGCAACACAAAGCAATCCCAGTCCGGCCCAAAGATACTGCATGCTCAGCTCAACAGCTCCCGGATGACTGCGTTCAATACGGCGCGACCGTCTGATGTGGCGATGAGGCGCCCATTGCTGCGCCGAACCATGTTAATGTCCGTCAGATGATCTATGGCTTCAGAGGGAAGAGAGCCGCCAGACAAGGCTTGCCATCTATCCATATCTAGTCCCTCAGCAATTCTCATACCCATCATAAGGTATTCGTTTGCCTGATCTTCAAGTGGCAACGCGCTGCGGTTCTTTTCACCATTGCCTTGATTGGCGGCATCAAGCCAACGCTGGGGGTTCAGATAGGTTTCGGTCGCGTATTTCTGACCCTTCAGTGTGATCCTCCCATGGGCGCCAGGGCCAATGCCGACATAGTCGCCATACCGCCAGTAAATCAGGTTGTGCTGCGATTCTGCGCCCGGGCGAGCATGGTTCGAAACTTCATAGGCCGGTACGCCATGTGCTTCGCAGATTTCCTGAGTGATCAGATACATGTCGGCGGCACTGTCATCTTCGGGCAAGCCGCGTAACTTACCTACGGCGTATCGATCCCCAAAGGCCGTCCCATCTTCGATCGTCAGTTGATAGAGCGACAGGTGATCGACGGCCATCGATAGCGCTTGGGTCAGTTCCTCTTGCCAGGCGTCCAATGTCTGGTGTTGGCGCGCATAGATCAGGTCAAAGCTGACCCGGTTGAAACAGTTGCGGGCGATGTCAAAGGCGGCGCGTGCCTCGGCCACGGTGTGGATGCGACCCAGCCGCCTGAGATCTTCGTCATCCATCGCCTGAATGCCCATCGAAACCCGGTTCACGCCCGCATCGCGATAGGCGGCGAACCGTCCGGCCTCGACCGAACCGGGATTGGCCTCGAGCGTGATTTCCATGTCATTGGCGGGCCGCCACAGGGCGCGGGCGGTGTCGATCACGGCGGCGACGGTTTCGGGCGCCATCAGCGACGGGGTGCCGCCGCCAAAGAAGATCGTGTTCAGGACCCGATCGGGCGTTTCGGCAGCAGATCGCTGAAGCTCGGACAGATAGGCGTCAAGCCATTGTTTTTGATCAATATTTTTTGAAACATGGCTGTTGAAGTCGCAATAGGGGCATTTGGCCTCGCAAAAGGGCCAATGCACGTACAGGCCAAAGCCCCCGTTGCGCCAATCATCCGCCAAAGCAGCCTTTCACGAACATCTCCACCGCGCGGCCGCGATGGCTGATCTTGTTCTTTTCCCAGCGATCCATCTCGGCAAAGGTAATGTCGTAGCCGTCGGGGACAAACATTGGGTCATAGCCGAAACCACCCTCGCCACGGATAGGCCACACCAGATGGCCTGGGGCCACACCCTCGAACACTTCGTCATGGCCATCCGGCCAGGCCAGAACCAACGTGCTGCGAAACTGAGCCAGGCGCGGATGCGGTGCGTTCTTCGCCTCGAGCTCATTGTGGGCGCGGGTCATGGCCATCAGAAAATCACGGCCATTTCCGGTCTCGGCCCAATCGGCAGTGTAAACGCCCGGCGCGCCGTCCAGCGCGTCTATGGTGATCCCGGAATCGTCCGACAGGGCAGGCAGCCCGGTGGCTTTTGCGGCGGCGTGGGCCTTGATCCGGGCATTGCCGACAAATGTATCCTCGGTCTCTTCCGGCTCGGGCAGGTCCATCTCGGCCGCGCCCACGACCGTCACTCCGAAGGGCTCAAGCAGATGCGCCATCTCCTCAAGCTTGCCCTTGTTGTGGGTGGCGACCAGCAACCTGTCGCCGTCGAACCTGCGGGTCATGCGGTGGCGGCCTTTTGCGCAGCGGCCAACTCGGCCACGCCTTTTTCAGCGAGGTCCATCAGTTGATCCATCTGGGCGCGGCTGAAGACCGAGCCTTCGGCGCTCATCTGAACTTCGATCAGCTTGCCTGATCCGGTCATGATGAAGTTGCCGTCAACACCAGCTTCGCTGTCTTCGGGATAATCGAGATCCAGCACCGGCTGTCCGGCGTAGATACCGCAAGACACCGCGGCCACGGGGTCGACCAGCGGATCAGTGATCACGTCACCTGTCTTCATCAGCTTGTTCACCGCCAGACGCAGCGCAACCCAGCCGCCGGTGATCGAGGCGCAGCGGGTGCCGCCATCTGCCTGGATCACATCACAGTCTACGGTGATCTGACGCTCACCCAGGGCAACGCGATCGACGCCCGCGCGCAGGGCGCGACCGATCAGGCGCTGGATTTCGACGGTGCGGCCGCCCTGTTTCCCGCTGGCCGCTTCTCGCCGCATCCGGGTGTTGGTCGCGCGGGGCAGCATGCCGTATTCCGCGGTGACCCAACCCAGGCCCGAACCCTTGATGAACGGCGGCACCCGATCCTCGATCGTTGCGGTGCACAACACGTGGGTATCGCCCATCTTAATCAGGCACGAACCTTCGGCATGTTTGGTAAAGCCCGTCTCGATTGAAACGGCGCGCATTTCGTTTAAGTCACGTCCTGAGGGTCGCATCGGAATTCCTTTGTTTGCTAGGTTGGGGATAACGCCCCGCAGCGTTACGATGCAACCCCGATTGACCTTTCATTTGCCTGCTATTTAATGACGAACGAGCAGGGGAACACGGATGAGCGAAGCGAGCAAGATTCTGGACGAGATGAACGACCGGTCACGAGAAGTGTTCCGGCTGATTGTCGAGAGTTATCTGGAAAGCGGAGAGCCCGTCGGCAGCCGTACATTGACGCGTACATTGTCAGAAAAAGTCAGCGCCGCAACTGTCCGCAATGTGATGCAGGATCTGGAGTTTCTGGGCCTTCTGGATAGTCCCCATGTCAGCGCGGGCCGAATCCCGACGCAGCAAGGCCTGCGAATGTTTGTGGACGGATTGCTTGAGGTCGGCGATCTGGGTGCCGATGACCGGCAGAAACTGGAGCAGACATTAGGCTCTAACACGGGTGATGTCGGTGGAATGCTGGACCGTGTCGGTTCTGCCTTGTCAAACGTGACACAAGGGGCCTCGCTGGTTCTGACGCCCAAGCATGAATCGGAAATCAAACATATCGAATTTGTTTCTCTAGGCCATGATCGGGCTTTGGTGGTTTTGGTTTTTTCGGACGGACATGTGGAAAACCGGCTGTTCACGCCGCCGCCAGGGCAAACACCCAGTTCAATGCGCGAGGCCGCGAACTTCCTGAACGCACTTATCGAGGGGCGGACACTCAGCGAAGTGCGGCGGCAAATGCAGACGCAGATCGATGCGCGCAAGCAGGAAATCGACACTCTGGCGCGTGAGATGGTCGAAAGCGGAATGGCCGTTTGGGACGGAGACGGAAGCGACTCGGCCCGTTTGATCGTGCGCGGGCGCGCGAATCTTTTGAACGAACCCGGTCAGGCCGAGGAACTTGACCGCATCCGCACTCTGTTCGATGACCTTGAGCGCAAGCGAGACATCGCCGAATTCCTTGAATTGACCGAGGAAGGCGAGGGTGTGCGCATTTTTATCGGGTCTGAGAACAAACTTTTCTCACTTTCGGGTTCCTCTTTGGTGGTGTCTCCTTATATGAACGCTGATCGAAAGATAATCGGTGCAGTGGGGGTTATCGGACCCACACGTCTGAATTATGGGCGGATCGTACCGATTGTGGATTATACGGCGCAACTGGTCGGCAAGCTGATATCCGACCGGAGCTAGAGGGTAAAAGATGGCAGAGCCGAAGAACGAAGATTTTCTGGACGATATCGCAACCGCCGAGGCCGAGGAGCTGGCCGAAGAGCTGATGGATATCAGCGAAGAAGAGCTGGAACTGGACGCGCTGCGGGCCGAACGGGATGACTATAAAGACAAGTTCATGCGCGCGCTGGCGGATGCCGAAAACATGCGCAAGCGCAGCGACAAGGCGCGCCGCGATGCGGAACAGTATGGCGGGTCCAAGCTGGCCCGCGATATGCTGCCAGTCTATGACAACATGAAACGCGCCCTAGAAGCTGCGACGGATGAGCAGAAAGAAGTGGCTGCCGGTCTGCTGGAAGGCGTCGAATTGACCATGCGCGCTTTGAAGGACGTGTTCCAGAAGCACGGAATCGAAGTGATCACACCCGAAGTGGGCGACCGGTTTGATCCCAACGTGCACGAGGCCATGTTCGAGGCGCCTGTTCCCGGAACCAAGGCAGGAGACATCATTCAGGTGTCCGCCGAAGGATTTATGTTGCACGATCGCCTGCTGCGGCCGGCACAGGTGGGCGTGTCGTCAACCCCGGCAAGCTGAAACGCGCCCTTTGGGCGCGTGCCTTCGGCGAGAGGATTTGGGAAAAGATGAAGGGGCGGTCAGGATCTGGCCGCCTCTTTCAATTTGTAGATCAGATCCAAGGCCTCGCGCGGGGTCAGCTCGTCCGGTAGGATCTGGTCCAGCATATCGGTGGCGGGCGACGTTTTCGGGACAGGCGGCGGGGGCGGTGCGGTGGAAAACAGCGGCAGATCGTCGATCAGCGCCTTCTGCTTGCCGCCCTCGCGCTCGGTCTTCTCCAACTGGTCCAGAACCACGCGTGCGCGCTCGACCACGGATGCGGGCAGCCCGGCCAATTGCGCGACCTGCACGCCATAGGAGCGGTCGGCGGCACCCTTGTGGACCTCATGCAGAAAGATCACTTCGCCCTCCCATTCCTTGACCGCGACGGTGGCGTTTTCGACGCCTTCCAGCTTGCCGGCCAGCGCGGTCAGCTCGTGGTAATGGGTGGCGAACAGCGCGCGGCAGCGGTTGGCGGCGTGCAGATGTTCCAGCGTGGCCCAGGCGATGGACAGGCCGTCATAGGTGGCGGTGCCACGTCCGATTTCGTCGAGGATCACCAGCGCCCGGTCATCGGCCTGGTTGAGGATGGCCGCGGTTTCCACCATCTCGACCATGAAGGTCGACCGGCCCCGTGCCAGATCGTCGGATGCGCCCACACGGCTGAAAAGCTGGCTGACCACGCCGATATGCGCCTGCTCGGCCGGGACGTAGTTGCCCATCTGGGCCAACAGGGCGATCAATGCGTTCTGGCGCAGGAAGGTAGATTTACCGGCCATGTTGGGGCCGGTCAGCAACCAGATGGCCGCACCGTCCTCGGCGCTGAGGTCGCAGTCATTGGCGATGAAGGCATCACCGCTTTGCTGGCGCAGCGCGTGCTCTACCACCGGATGGCGACCGCCCTGAACGTTGAACGCCCGGGAGGCGTCCACCAGCGGTCTGCACCAGTTTTCTCCGCGCGCCAGATCTGCCAGCGCGGTGGTCAGATCCAGTTCGGCCAGCCCTCGGGCGGCTTGGTTCAGGCGCGCAGCGAGGTTCAAAATTTCACCAGAAAGCCTGTTATAGAGCCGTTTTTCGATCTCGAGCGCCAGGTTGCCGGCGTTCAGGATGCGGGTTTCGATCTCGCTGAGTTCAACCGTGGTGAAACGCACCTGGTTGGCGGTGGTCTGACGGTGGATATAGGTCTCGGAAAAGGGCGGGTTCAGCATCTTTTCGGCATGGGTGGCCGTGGTTTCGATGAAATAGCCCAGTACGTTGTTGTGCTTGATCTTCAACGAGGTGATGCCGGTATGTTCGGCATATTTCTGTTGAAACCCGGCAATGACCGAGCGGCCTTCGTCGCGCAGGGTGCGGGCCTCGTCGAGTTCGGCGTCGAATCCCGGCGCGATGAAGCCGCCATCCCGCGCCAGCAGCGGCGGGTCGGCGACCAGTGCTTGATCCAGCAGGTCGAGCAGATCGTCAAAGCCCACAAGGTTCTGCACCGCGGTCGCCAGCAGCACGGGCAGATCCTGATCGGCGCAGAGCTCGGCAATTGCCTGCGCCTGCGCCAGCCCGTTGCGGATGGCGGCCAGATCGCGCGGGCCGCCTCGGTCCAGCGACAGGCGCGACAGCGCGCGGTCCAGATCGGGCGTCTTGCGCAGCGCTTCGCGCAGATCGGTGGCGATCAGGTTGTCCTGGGCGGCAAAATCGACCGCATCCAGTCGCGCGTGGATCACATCCAGATTGCGCGAGGGGCTGGACAGGCGCTGTTCCAACAGGCGCGCGCCGCCCGGGGTCACAGTGCGGTCCACAACCGACAGCAGCGATCCGGCCCGCCCGCCTGAAAGCGAGCGCGTCAGTTCCAGGTTCCGGCGGGTGGCCGCGTCGATCTGCACGACGCGATCTTCGGATTCTTTCAGCGGCGTTTGCAACAGGGGCAATTTGCCCTTCTGAGTGATCTCCAGATAGTCGATCAGTGCGCCCATCGCAGACACTTCGGCGCGTCCAAAGCTTCCGAACGCATCCAGTGCGCCCACGTGAAACAACCCGCAGATACGTTTTTCAGCCGCCGTGCTGTCGAAACTGGCCCGTCCGACAGGGGTGAGAGAAATACCCAAATCACGGACCGGCTCATTCAGTTTTTCCTGCACGCTGTCTGCCACGATCAGTTCCGACGGGGCCAGCCGGGCCAGCTCGGGGCTCAGCCGGACCGAGGTCAGCGGCATCACGTGAAACGCCCCGGTCGAGATGTCGGCCCAAGCCAGCGCGGCCTCATCACGTACCTCGGCATAGGCGGCCAGAAAGTTGTGGCGGCGGGCCTCCAACAGGGCGTCTTCGGTCAGGGTGCCGGGTGTCACCAGTCGCACGACATCGCGCTTTACGACTGATTTAGAGCCTCTTTTCTTGGCCTCGGCCGGGCTTTCCATCTGTTCGCAGACGGCAACGCGAAAGCCCTTGCGGATCAGCGTCAGCAGATAGCCTTCGGCGGAATGCACCGGCACGCCGCACATCGGAATATCTTCGCCATTGTGTTTGCCGCGTTTGGTCAGGGCGATGTCCAGCGCCTCGGCGGCGTCGACGGCATCCTCAAAGAACATCTCGTAGAAATCGCCCATGCGATAGAACAGCAGGGCATCCGCGTGTGCATCTTTGATTTCCAGATATTGCGCCATCATCGGCGTGACGTTGGACAAGGCTGCTCCCCTCTGGCGTATTCCGGCGCGACCTTACAAACCCGGCCCCTGCGACGAAAGGTGAAAACGTATTGTCGTTGAGACGCGCCTTTGCCTGCGCTATGAGGCAAAAGCCCAACAGATGTAAAGAAACGACATATCCGATGCCCAAAGCGAAGATCACCAAAGAAGAGGCGCTGGCCTTTCACCTCGACCCGACCCCCGGCAAGTGGGAGGTGCAGGCCACCGTCCCGATGACCACGCAGCGGGATCTGTCATTGGCCTACAGCCCAGGCGTGGCCGTCCCATGTGAAGCCATCGCCGAGGCGCCGGAAACCGCGTATGACTATACCAACAAGGGCAATCTGGTCGCTGTGATCTCGAACGGGACGGCGGTGCTGGGTCTTGGCAACCTTGGTGCGCTGGGCTCGAAACCGGTGATGGAGGGGAAATCCGTTCTGTTCAAACGGTTCGCCGACGTGAACTCGATCGATATCGAGCTGGATACCGAGGACCCGGATGAGTTCTGCCGCGCCGTGCGGCTGATGGGGCCGACCTTCGGCGGCATCAATCTGGAAGACATCAAGGCGCCCGAGTGTTTCATCATCGAACAGCGCCTGAAGGAAGAGATGGACATTCCCGTCTTTCATGATGACCAACATGGTACGGCCGTGATCTGTGCTGCGGGCCTGCTGAACGCGCTGCATATCTCGGGCAAGAAGATCGAGGATGTGAAGATCGTTCTGAACGGGGCCGGGGCGGCAGGAATCGCCTGTATCGAATTGCTCAAGGCGATGGGCGCCCGCCATGAAAACTGCATCGTCTGCGACACCAAGGGCGTGATCTATCAGGGCCGGACTGAGGGCATGAACCAGTGGAAATCGGCGCATGCGATCACAACCGACCTGCGCACATTGGAAGACGCGATGAAGGGCGCGGACGTGTTCCTGGGCGTATCGGTCAAGGGTGCGGTCACACAGGATATGGTTGCCAGCATGGCCGACAATCCTGTCATCTTTGCAATGGCCAATCCCGATCCGGAAATCACTCCGGAAGAAGCGCACGAGGTTCGCGTGGATGCGATTGTCGCCACCGGGCGCAGCGACTATCCGAATCAGGTCAACAACGTACTGGGCTTTCCCTATTTGTTCCGCGGAGCGCTGGACATTCACGCCCGCGCCATCAATGACGAGATGAAGATCGCCTGCGCCCATGCACTGGCCAATCTGGCGCGCGAAGACGTACCGGATGAGGTCGCGATGGCTTATGGCAAATCGCTGACCTTTGGGCGCGATTACATCATTCCCACGCCCTTTGATCCGCGCCTGATCCACCGTATCCCGCCCGCTGTTGCCAAGGCAGGAATGGATACTGGCGCAGCCCGCCGTCCGATCATCGACATGGACGCGTATGAGCTGAGCCTGAAGTCCCGGATGGACCCGACCGCAAGCATTCTGCGCGGGCTGAACGCTCGGGCGCGACAGGCGCAAAGCCGCATGATTTTTGCTGAGGGCGATGATCCCCGCGTGCTGCGTGCAGCGGTCATGTATCAGCGGTCAGGTTTCGGCAAGGCGCTTGTGGTGGGTCGGCCAGACGATGTTAAGACCAAACTGGAAGCCACGGGCCTGGGCGACGCTGTGCGTGAAATCGAAGTCGTGAATGCGGCCAATACCACGCATCTCGAAACCTATTCGAATTTCCTGTATCAGCGCTTGCAGCGTAAGGGCTTTGACCGCAAAGATATTCACCGTCTGGCTGCACGGGACCGGCACGTGTTTTCGTCGCTGATGCTGGCCCATGGGCATGGTGATGGTCTGGTCACTGGCGCAACCCGCAAGTCCGCGCATGTGCTCGACCGGATCAACCATGTGTTTGATGCCGATGCCGCCAACGGTGCCGCTGGTGTGACAGCTTTGCTGCATAAAGGTCGGATTGTCCTGATTGGCGACACTTTGGTACATGAATGGCCCGACGAAAACGATCTGGCGAATATTGCCGAGCGTTCGGCCGCAGTTGCCCGGCATATGGGGCTGGAGCCGCGCGTGGCTTTTGTCAGCTTCTCAACCTTTGGCTATCCGGTGTCAGAACGTGCTGAAAAGATGCACCGCGCCCCGGCTGTTCTGGATCGGCGCGGCGTCGACTTTGAATACGAGGGTGAAATGACAGTGGATGTTGCCCTGAACGTCGAACAGCAAGCGGCCTATCCGTTTTCGCGTCTGACCGGTCCGGCGAATATCCTGATCGTTCCCGCACGGCACTCGGCCAGCATCTCGACCAAGCTGATGCAGGAAATGGGCGGTGCCACCGTGATCGGGCCGATTCTGTCGGGCGTCGACAAGCCGATTCAGATTTGCTCGACCGTCTCGACCGCGAACGATATTCTGAACATGGCCATTCTGGCCTCGTGCGACATCGGGTAACCCATGACAATCTGGAACCTCGGCTCGATCAACGCGGATATGGTCTATGACCTGCCGCATCTGCCTGCGCCAGGGGAAACTCTGGCCGCCTGCGGGCTGGACCGGTTCCTTGGCGGAAAAGGTGCCAATATGTCAGTGGCGGCTGCGCGGGCCGGATCTCGCGTCAGCCATATCGGCGCCGTCGGGCATGATGGGCGCTGGGCGAAGGATCGACTGACGGAATATGGCGTGGATACACGTTATATCTCTGAGGTGGATCTGCCGACGGGCCACGCGATCATTGCGGTGGACGCCGAGGGTGAGAACCTGATCATCCTGTATCCGGGGGCCAACCATGCCTTGGATATCAGCGATCTGGGGCGGGCTCTGTCATCGGCAAGCACCGGTGATCTGCTGATCTTGCAGAATGAAACCAACGCACAGGTCGAAGCCGTGCAATTCGGGCGCAAACTTGGATTGACCGTGTGTTATGCCGCCGCACCGTTTCAGGCACAGGCGGTTCAGGCGGTTCTGCCTTATCTGGATTTCCTGATCCTGAACGAGATCGAGGCCGAACAATTGCGGCAGGAAACCGGGATGGGTGCGGCTGACCTGCCCGTGCGGCATGTCATTGTCACGCTGGGTTCAAAAGGTGCCCGGTATTTGCAGCAGGGCAGTGACCCGGTAGAGTTTTCAGCCCACAAGGTGCAGGCCGTGGATACCACAGGCGCAGGTGATACTTTTACCGGATACGTACTGGCTGGAATGGATCGCGGAATGCCGATGGAGCAGGCCATTCTGCAAGCGAACCGCGCCGCTGCCCTGATGGTCACGCGGCACGGGACAGCGGATGTCATTCCCGATCTGAGAGAAGTACGCGACGCGTCCTTCGATTAAGAACCGGCGAAAGGCGCATCTGAACCCCAAAGCTGTTTGACACGCGCATCACGGCCACAGGCTTTGCGATATGCTTTATAGGCGTTGTGCTGACGTTTGGGCCCAAAGCGGGTAAAGATCAGCTTGTTCCCTTTGTAGTAATCCTGATGGTAGGCCTCGGCAGGGTAAAACGTGCCCGCATTCAGGATCGGGGTGACCACCTTTTGGCCCAATGCACGTTCTGCGTCATGCTTCGCTTGTTCCGCCAACGCCTTTTCGCCCGTGTTAGAGACGAAAATTGCGGTTCGATAGCTGTCGCCCCGGTCGCAGAACTGACCACCGGCATCCGTGGGGTCAACCGAGCGGAAGAACATGTTTAGAAGCGTTTCACGTGACACCCGGGCCGGATCGAAAGTGATCTGAACCGCTTCGTAATGGCCGGTGCCACCTTTGGAGACCTGATCATAGGTGGGGTTGGCGGAGTTGCCGCCGGTATAGCCCGACACGGCCCCGACAACGCCCGGTACCGATTCAAAATCGGACTCGACACACCAGAAACAGCCCCCCGCAACTGTCAGCGTTTCGGCCCCTGCTGCGGGGGCGGGCAGGGCGCGCAGCATCATCGCAAATGTGATCAGCGTAAACAGAATGGCCGGTTTGAAGGCATCCAGATAAGCAGTCCGTGACATGTCGGGTCTCCTTTCGGCACCAAGGTGACCCGAACCCGCATGACATTCAATTGCCTGACATCTGATGTCACGGGCTGGTGAGGCAAGTTTATCGGCGGAGGATGTCGGTGGAACACCTTGCGCCGGGCCGTCTTGGCGGTGGGACAGGGCGCCCCGGCAAGGGGGAATTCCGCGGTGAACCTGCCTTTGGCTTAACCCAGCAGCTGCCCCAGTTTCATCGCAACGCCCATATTGCCCGAGATTTTGAGCTTGCCCAAAGCGACACCTGTCATCGGGTTCAGTTTTCCGGTCAAAAGCTTGGTCAGGTTGTCCTGCGAGATGCGGATCGTGCAATCCGTTTCCTGGTCCTGTGTCGATGCCTGACTGTCGGCCAGAACAATCACGCCGTCCGCGCCACAATCGAATTTCAACGAGCCGTCAAAGGTTTTGCCGTTCAGGCCTTTTTGAATTTCGTCGGCGATATGCTGAAGCATCCGGGTCCCTTTCGCAGTTTCCGAATGCGTAAAACGTCAGGTATCGAACAGGCAAGGCTGACCCGACTGGAACTTCCGATCACGATGCGCCAAGGCTCTGAGCGGTTCGCGCGCAAGGCTTGCCATCGTAGAAAGCGTCAAGAACGGTCTGAAACTCTGCCGGAGCATCTGCCACCGAGGAAAACAATGTCATAGAAGAGCGAAGCTTTTTCGCGTCAACCCCGCCCAGAATGTCGCTGGCGTCGCGCCCCTGATGCTGCAACATCAACGAGGCCGCTTGCGTCAGACGGTGGCGCAGTACCGGGTGGTTCAGATAGCGCGTGGCTTCGTCCAGATCTTCGATGCCATAAAGCTGCGCCATATGCGATTGGCCCAGCTCGGCCAGTTGCGGAAACACGAACCACATCCAGTGGCTGGTCTTCTGCCCCTGTTCCAGTTCGCGCAAGACATCGGCCCAGACCGTATCCTGCGCTTCGATGAACATTTCCAGTTCATCGTTCAGACCGTCATCTTCGGTCACTTGGACAACCGCTTGTCGCGCGCGGCCAGCAGTTTCAGCCGCAGCGCGTTCAGCTGGATGAAGCCCGCGGCGTCTTTCTGATCATAGGCACCCGCGTCTTCTTCGAAGGTCACATGCGCCTCGGAATACAGCGAGTGATCCGACCAGCGGCCCACGGTCGAGGCCAGACCTTTGTACAGCTTCACGCGGACGGTGCCGGTGACGTGTTCCTGGCTCTTGTCGATGGCGGCTTGCAGCATTTCACGTTCAGGCGAGTACCAGAAGCCGTTATAGATCAGTTCCGCATATTGCGGCATCAACTGATCTTTCAGGTGCATCGCGCCGCGGTCCATGGTGATGGATTCGATGCCGCGATGCGCCTCAAGCAGGATGGTGCCGCCCGGCGTCTCGTAGATGCCGCGCGACTTCATACCAACAAAGCGACCTTCAACAAGGTCCAGGCGGCCGATGCCGTGCTTGCCGCCATATTCGTTCAGCTTGGTCAGGATGGTGGCCGGGCTCATCGCCTCGCCATTGATGCTGACCGCGTCGCCTTTTTCAAAGCCGATCTCGATGAATTCCGGTTCGTTCGGCGCATCCTCGGGGTGGACGGTGCGCTGATAGACATAGTCGGGCGCCATATCGGCGGGGTCTTCCAGAACCTTGCCCTCGGACGAGGTGTGCAGCAGGTTGGCATCGACCGAGAACGGGGCCTCACCACGCTTGTCCTTGGCAATCGGAATCTGGTTCTGTTCGGCAAACTCCAGCAGCTTGGTGCGGCTGGTCAGATCCCACTCGCGCCAGGGTGCGATCACCTTGATGTCGGGGTTGAGCGCGTAAGCCGCCAGTTCGAACCGCACCTGATCGTTGCCCTTGCCGGTTGCACCATGGGCAACGGCATCGGCACCGGTTTCCTCGGCGATTTCAATCAAGCGTTTCGAGATCAGCGGCCGCGCGATGGACGTGCCCAGCAGGTACAGACCCTCGTACTGCGCGTTGGCGCGGAACATCGGGAAGACGAAATCGCGGACAAATTCCTCGCGGATATCCTCGATATAGATGTTCTCGGGCTTGATCCCCAGCAGCTCGGCCTTTTTGCGCGCGGGCTCCAGCTCCTCACCCTGACCCAGGTCGGCAGTGAAGGTCACGACCTCACAGCCATACTCGGTCTGCAACCATTTCAGAATGATCGAGGTATCAAGGCCACCGGAATAGGCCAGAACAACTTTCTTGGGCGCGGACATCTGACTTCCCCTTATGCGTAAGACGATTGGCCCCTAGCGGGTTTTACGCGCGGGGGCAAGTTGTGAGGATTGACGCAGTACCTGAATTGGGGTGAAACGGGTGCAGAGAATAACAAGCATTGGTTGAAGAGGCGGATTCATATGTTGGGATGGCAAATATTTGTGCATTCGGTGCGGATGGTTCTGCGAAACCTGAAAGAGGCAATGCAGGTATCGCTGGTTCCGGCATTGATGGGGAGTGTGGTTGCCGTTCTATTGTTTTTCTTATTCGACAATCCTCAAAAGCAATTCGCGGATGCCACGGCTTCATCACCAGACCCCGCTGCGGTGGCGACGATACTCGGGTTCTTGTTTTGTTTGTTGATTGTGATGCTAGTCGTCATGCTCTGGATCGTCGTATCTTGGCATAGGTTCGTGCTGCTTGAAGAATATCCAACCGGAATGTTCCCACCATTCCGGTTCGATAGAGTACTGGCGTATTTCGGCCGCCTTTTGATGCTTGGTGTATTGGCGGCGATCATATATTTCCCTGCGTCACTGATTATGGGAGCAATGGCTCAGACTTCCGTCCTGATGGGAATCCTGTTCTGGTTGGCCTTGGTCATATTTCTATCCATCGGATTCTATCGGGTATCACCCATCCTACCCGGTGCAGCCATCGGAAATACTTTGACACTTTCCCAAGCTTGGCAATCGACCGCTGGGGCAAGCGGAGCAATTGCAGTATTGGTTATCTTGTCCGTGTTGTTCCAAATGCTTCTCCAATTTCTATCGTCATTGTTGTTGTTCATCCCGATCATTGGCGTGTTGATCGTTGTGTTCGCAAACATGTTGATTGTGCCACTGATCAACGTCAGCATCCTGACAACGATTTATGGCGTCTTCATCGAAAAGCGCGAACTCGCCTGACGCCCGTACACATATGTATTCCTTGCCCTTTCGTTGGTGATGGGGCAGGGAAACCGGCATGAGAGATTTCATGACCCGCGCCCGCGCCGCCGAAGAGGCGATGCGCTCTGTCTTCCCGGCAACGCCGCTGCAGCGCAATGCCCACCTGTCCGAACGTTATGGGGCGGATATCTGGCTCAAGCGCGAAGACCTGAGCCCGGTGCGCTCCTACAAGATTCGCGGTGCCTTTAACGCCATGCGCAAGCAACAGGGACAGGAGCTGTTCGTCTGTGCCAGCGCGGGCAATCACGCGCAGGGCGTGGCCTATATGTGCCAGCATATGGGGGTGAAAGGCGTGATCTTCATGCCGGTTACCACTCCGCAGCAGAAAATTCAAAAGACCCGGATCTTCGGCGGCGACAATATCGAGATCCACCTGACCGGCGACTATTTCGACGACACTTTGGCCGCCGCGCAAGCATGGTGCGCGCAGCAGGGCGGGTATTTCCTGTCTCCTTTTGACGACGCTGATGTCATTGAAGGCCAGGCTTCTTTGGCGGTCGAGATCGAAGAGCAATTGGGCGGTGTACCGGACCACGTCGTTTTGCCGGTTGGCGGCGGCGGCATGTCCTCGGGCGTGGCCACGTGGTTCGGGGATCGCAGCCATTGTCTGTTTGTCGAACCGGCCGGAGGTGCCTGTTTGCGCGCTGCTTTGGCTGCGGGGCATCCTGTATCGCTGGATCATGTGGATACCTTCGTCGATGGCGCTGCGGTCGGCCGCATTGGCGAGAAACCGTTCGAATTGTTGAAATCACGCCATCTGTCGGATGTGCTAGTTCTGTCCGAGGACCGAATCTGCACCACCATGATCGAGATGCTGAATGTCGAAGGCATCGTTCTTGAGCCCGCTGGCGCGCTGGCGATCGAAGCGGTGGGCGATATTCAAAGCTTTGTGCGGGGCAAGACTGTGGTCTGTGTGACATCTGGTGGCAATTTCGATTTCGAACGCCTGCCCGAGGTCAAGGAACGTGCTCAACGGTATTCCGGTGTGAAGAAGTATTTCATCCTGCGTCTGCCGCAGCGCCCCGGCGCGTTGAAAGAGTTTCTGGGTATTCTCGGCCCCGAGGACGATATCGCCCGCTTTGAATACATGAAAAAATCGGCGCGCAATTTCGGTTCGGTCCTGATCGGGATTGAAACCCGCAAGCCTGAAAACTTCATGCGTCTGTTCGCGCATCTGGATGAGGCGGGGTTCACCTACACCGATATAACCGAAGACGAAACGCTGGCGCAGTTCGTGATTTAATCCAGGTTCTGGCGCAGCTCAGCCTCGAATTTCTGTTTCGAGCTGTCAAATACAGTCAGAATAGCGGGCAGATCGACATCCTTGCCCTGACCCGCGGCCGCCTGCCGTTCGCCGTCCTGACAGAGTTTCGAGAACTGGTCGAATCCAAGACTGAGCGCGCTGCCTTTCAGGAAATGCAGATTCTGTTCCAGTTCGGACCGGCTTGTATCCTGATGCAGGCGGGCGATGACCTCCTGCACTTCTTCCAGAAAGATGTCGACCACCTCATCAAACTCATCCGGGCCAACCTCGTCCCGCAATTGTCGGACTCTGCCCCAATGGATCATACTGCGTCACCTGCCGTTGAACATGCGTTTTCTGGAATAGGCAACACCAGTAAAAACCGGGTTAACGGCCAAGCGGGATTGCTGCCTTCGGTCTTCACCGGATGTTAAAACCGTCGCCATTAGGATCGCCTTGTGTGAATGGATGCATCAGGTCAGAGGGTAAATGGTGCCAAGGGCGAGGTTTGAGGAAACCAGATCAGATCTGGATTTCGGCGCAATCCGTAAGGTGCTGGTGGTTGATGACAGCCGTCTGCAGCGGCGCATCCTGGTCGCATCGCTCAGAAAATGGGGCATTGAGGTGGTTGAGGCCGATACGGGCGATGCCGCCCTGGCGCATTGTCTGGACGATCCGCCCGATCTTGTTCTCAGCGATTGGGTCATGCCGGGGATGAGCGGGCTTGAGTTCTGCAATGCGTTTCGCGCCCTGGATACCGATCAATATTGTTATTTCATCCTCCTGACTTCCAAAAGTGAAAAGCAGGAGGTTGCGCGCGGACTGGATGCCGGGGCGGACGATTTTCTGATCAAACCCCTTGAGGCCGATGAGTTGCGGGCGCGCATATCCGCAGGTGCGCGTATTCTGGATATGCAGCGCGAGCTTTCACAGAAAAACCGCCTGATCGAATCCGCGCTGGAAGAACTCAGGCTGGCGCATGACGCGATCGACAAGGACCTCATGCAGGCCCGTAAAATCCAGGAATCGCTGGTCCCGGAATTTACGCGGAGCTTTGGAAAATCCCGGGTCAGCCTGTTGTTGAAACCCTGTGGCCATATCGGTGGGGACCTTGTTGGCATGTTCTCGCCCGGGGTCAATCGGCTGGGGTTCTACAGCATAGATGTATCCGGGCATGGTATCACTTCGGCCATGATGACGGCGCGTCTGGGCGGTTATCTTTCCAGCAAGCATTTCGATCAAAATGTCGCAATGGAGAAGAGGTTCAACAAATTCTACGCATTGCTGCCTCCGGAAGACGTCGCAAGCATGCTCAATTCCCGATTGATGGCGGATGAAGGGATCGAGGAATATTTCACGATGGTCTACGCCATAGTGGATCTTCGAAACGGGCATCTCAAGATGGTGCAGGCCGGGCATCCGCATCCGCTTCTGCTGCGGCAGGATGGCAGCACTGAATTTCTGGGTGATGGCGGGTTGCCGATCGGGCTGATCGAAGACGCGAGCTTTCAGCAAATCGAGATTCACATGAAACCCGGCGACAAGCTGTTGGTGTATTCGGACGGGTTTACCGAATGTCAGCTTGCCGAAGGCGGTTTGCTGGAGGAAGACGGTTTGCGACAGATGGCCCAGCAGTGCATTTCTGAAAAGGGCGGGTCGGAGTTTCTGGACGACATGTTCTGGCGATTGACCCAGGAGATTTCGCCCAAAGATGGCATTGGGGATGACGTATCCGCCGTTTTCTTTGAATATAACGGGCCTTAAAGCGAACTGAGATGCATTTCCGCAAAGTGCCGGTCACCGTCATTGCCCAGCAATTCAACGGCATCGGCGGTTTCCATCCACAGTGCTTCGTGGAATGCCTCGCTCGGCGGGCCTTTGCGGCGTACGGGACGGGCGCGGTAGATCAGGCAGACCTTTTCGGCCCACAGATCGTATTCGGGCATATAGGTAAACCGGCGAAAAGCACCGACGCGACGCGGGTTGGCAACGTGCCACCCGGTTTCTTCATAGACTTCGCGATGCAAGGCCGAAATCGGTGATTCGCCCGGATCGATGCCTCCGCCCGGCAATTGCAGATCCGGGCCCGGCTCGGTCTGACAGGTCAACAGCAACTGGCCGCCACGTGGCAAAAGGGCATATACGCCAACCCTTCGGGTGTATTTCCGCCCCGTCTCGGGGGTTTCACCGAACCGCCTGATCATGTATGGCCCCTTTCAACCCGATCTGTACGACCTATATGGTGCCGGTATGCCAACCCGCGGCGTGTAAGGAAACCCCATGTCTCTTGGAACAAAAATCGCGTGGGACGATACTGTCCTGCCCTTTCAACTTGATGCATCCGACATGCGCGGTCGCGTGGCCCGTCTGGATGGTGTGCTGGATGGTATCCTGAAACAGCATGACTATCCCGAGCAGGTCGAGGCGCTTGTGGCCGAGATGGCTTTGCTGACCGCGTTGATCGGCCAAACGGTTGCGCTGCGCTGGAAACTGTCGTTGCAGGTACAGTCCAAAGGGGCGGTGCGCATGATCGCAACCGACTATTATGCGCCGCGGGAAGAGGGCCAGCCCGCCCAGATTCGGGCTTATGCCAGCTTTGACCGGGACCGGCTTTCCAATTCCGCGCCTTTCGATCAGGTGGGTGAAGGGTATTTTGCCATCATGATCGATCAGGGTGAGGGCACGCAGCCGTATCAGGGCATTACCCCACTGGCCGGTGGATCGCTGAGTGCCTGCGCCGAGGCGTATTTTGCACAATCCGAACAGCTGCCGACGCGGTTTTCGCTGAGCTTCGGCAAATCGACCGAGCCGGGCGTGGGCGAGCATTGGCGTGCAGGCGGCATCATGCTGCAACACATGCCCAAAGCGTCGCCCTTTGCCGCGTCGGGCGAAGGAACCGGCGACATCCTGACGGCTGCCGACCTGGTCGATGGCGAAGAAGGCGAAAACTGGGGTCGCGTCAATATCCTGCTGGATACTGTCGAGGAATTGGAGATGATCGGCCCCTCTGTTGCGCCGACCGACCTTCTGGTTCGCCTGTTTCACGAGGAACAGCCACGTGTCTATGATGCGCAATCTGTGCAATTTGGCTGCACCTGTTCCGAGGATCGTGTGCGACAGAGCCTGTCGATCTATTCGGCCAAGGATATCGAAAAAATGACAACGCCCGAGGGCGAGGTCACCGCGGATTGTCAGTTCTGCGGGGCTCATTATGTGTTGGACCCGGCAACTGTCGGGTTCGATGCCGAAGACCCCAAAGGTGCATGACCCGGTGGAAAAGATCCGGGCGGCCCTGCGCCGCCCCGGTCAAGGGTCCAGCGACTTTGACCTGAACCCGGATACCGTTCTGCCGCCCGGACGAAGGTTGCGACCCGCCGGTGTTCTGGTGGCCATTTCCCTGGCTGATGACACACCGCAGGTCATCCTGACCAAACGCTCATCCGCGCTGAAACATCACCCGGGCCAGATCGCCTTTCCCGGTGGCAAACAGGACGAAACCGATGCTGATGTTACGGCTGCGGCTCTGCGGGAAGCTCAGGAAGAGATCGGCCTGCCCCCGGGAATGCCCGAGGTTTTGGGGTTTCTGCCGACGCATGAAACCGTGACCTCGTTCACGGTGACACCGGTTGTCGCAGTTTTGCGGGACAGGTTCCAACCCGTGCCTGAACCCGGCGAAGTGGACGAAGTTTTCTCGACCCCTCTTGCCCATCTTTTGAAACCTGAGAATTATCTGGTCGAGTCGCGCCGATGGCGCGGCCAGAGACGCAGATACTACGCAGTTCCGTACGGCCCCTATTACATTTGGGGCGCGACCGCCCGCATATTGCGCGGGCTTGCAGCACGGGTGAATGAATGATGCTGATTGACGAAGCCTGGATCAGTGAACCAGCGACCCAAAAGGTCTGTTCGGCGCTGACCTCATCCGGGGCCCAGGCGCTTTTCGTGGGTGGATGCGTGCGCAATGCGCTGCTTGGCGCACCAGTGTCGGATATCGACATTGCCACCGATGCAAAGCCCGGGCAGATCGTCGAATTGGCGCAGGCTGCCGGGCTCAAGGCCATTCCGACCGGCATCGAGCATGGGACGATCACAGTGGTCAGCGGGGGCATCCCGCACGAGGTCACCACCTTCCGCCGTGACGTGGAAACCGATGGCCGCCGCGCGGTCGTGGCTTTTTCCGATCACGTCGAAGAAGACGCGGCGCGACGGGATTTCACCATGAACGCGCTCTACGCCCAACCCGATGGCACAGTGCTGGACCCTCTCGGTGGTTTTCCCGACCTCGAGGCCCGGTTGGTGCGGTTCATCGGAACCGCCGAGAACCGCATTCGCGAGGACTATCTCCGCTCGCTTCGCTACTTTCGTTTTCACGCCTGGTACGGGAATCCGGATGGCGGTTTCGACCCCGATGCGCTGGCCGCCATCGGCGCCAATCTTGACGGGCTGGAGTCGTTGTCGCGCGAGCGGGTCGGGGCAGAGCTGCTGAAATTGCTGGCATCGCCTGATCCGGCCCCCGCCATTGCGACCATGCGCAGTACCGGTGTTTTGGCCCGGGTGTTGCCGGGTGCGGACGATCGGTCTTTGGCCCCTTTGATTGCGCTGGAACAGGCGGCTGGCGCCGATCCCGATCCGGTGCGTCGCCTGGCAGCTATTGCCACGCCCGATGATGCCGCGACATTGCGGTTGAGCCGTTCGCAGTTGCAACGCCTGATCAGGATGCGTGAAGAGGCACAGGCGACAACCAGTATTGCTGAACTGGGATACCGCTATGGCGATGAAGGGGGATTGCACGAGACGCTTTTGCGCTGCGCCTTTCTGGAACAACCCTGGTCCGAAGATATGCGGCGCGATCTGTATGCAGGCGCAGCAGCGCGTTTCCCTGTCCAGGCCAGGGATCTGATCCCCAACTTCACCGGCCCGGCGCTGGGCAAGAAGCTGGCCGAGTTGGAAAAACGCTGGATCGCATCCGGTTTTGCACTGTCACGCGAAGAGTTGCTGGCACATTAGCGCGAAGTCTCAAAAAGGGATGACAACTCGGATTCATTGTGCTTAGGTGCGCCTGTCACATGGATGGAGGAATGCGAATGTATTACGGGATCTGGTTCGGCTAAAGCCGGGACACCTGCCCCGTAAAGGGTGGTGTTCAGGCGCCATCTTTCTTCGCACGTCTATTTTCCTGCTCAATCGGAGCACTTTCCATGTTTCGCTATTTCGAAAACCTTGTTGACCCTTTTGTTGCCTACCGTGAGGCTGACGCACCGCCGACGCGGTTGTGGCCCTTCATGCTGGATTATTCGCGGCCCTTCATTCGGGTTTTTATCTGGGCGGCGCTGGTTTCCATAATCGTCGCGGGCGTTGAAATCGGGCTGATCTACTACATGGGTCGTGTAGTGGATCTGCTGGGCGGCACGCCGGCAGAGGTTTGGCAAAATCACGGAACGGAGTTGCTGATGATGGCAGCCTTTGTGTTGCTGTTGCGTCCGCTTCTGCATTTGGTCGACGTACTTCTACTGAACAATACGATTTTGCCGAACTTTGGTACGCTGATCCGTTGGCGTGCGCACAAACACGTGTTGCGTCAGTCGGTTGGCTGGTTCGAAAACGACTTTGCCGGGCGGATTGCAAACCGGATCATGCAGACACCTCCTGCGGCGGGTGAAGTGGTGTTTCAGGTTTTTGACGCGATTTCCTTTTCGCTGGCCTATTTGATCGGTGCGGCGATCCTGCTGTATGCGGCGGATCCGCGTTTGTTGATCCCGTTGCTGATCTGGTTCGGATTTTACGCCATGCTGGTGCGCTGGACCGTTCAGCGTGTTGGTCCGGCGTCAAAAGCGGCCTCGGATGCGCGTTCGACGGTCACGGGGCGGGTGGTGGACAGCTATACCAACATCCATTCGGTCAAAATGTTTGCCCATGGCCCGCAAGAGCTGGACTATGCCCGCGAGGCGATCGCGGAAACCCGTCGGACATTTCAGATCGAAATGCGGATTTTCACTATTATGGATGCCGTTCTGGTCACTTTGAACGGCATGCTGATCGTGGGTGTTGTGGGCTGGGCGATTGCCTTGTGGATGCAAGGCAGCGCTTCGGTCGGTGTGGTTGCGGCGGCTACGGCCTTGACCCTGCGCCTGAATGCCATGACCGGATGGATCATGTGGGCCCTGACCAGCTTTTTCCGACAACTTGGTATCGTGTCCGAGGGGATGGAGACCATTGCCCAGCCCATCGATTTGCTTGATGCGCCTGATGCGAAACCCTTGCGGCTTGGCAAGGGTGAGATCCAGATCCGCGACCTCTCGCATCACTATGGTCGCGAGACCGGCGGTTTGGACCATATCAACCTGACCGTCCAACCCGGCGAAAAGATTGGTTTGATCGGTCGCTCCGGTGCTGGCAAATCGACCCTGGTAAAGCTGCTGTTGCGGTTCTACGACGTCGAACGCGGTGCGATTTATATTGACGGTCAGAACATTGCACATGTCACCCAGGACAGCCTGCGCAGCCATATCGGTATGGTTCAACAAGACAGCGCCTTGCTGCATCGCTCGGTCCGAGACAACATCCTTTATGGCCGTCCGGATGCGTCCGAGGCGCAGATGATCGCCGCCGCCAAACAGGCTGAAGCGCACGAGTTCATCCTCGATTTGCAAGATCCGCAGGGTCGGACCGGGTATGACGCGCATGTCGGTGAACGGGGGGTGAAACTGTCAGGTGGCCAGCGGCAGCGCGTGACGCTGGCGCGGGTGATCCTGAAGGATGCGCCGATCTTGTTGTTGGATGAGGCGACATCCGCCCTAGATTCCGAGGTCGAAGCGTCAATTCAGGAAACCCTCTACGGCATGATGCAAGGAAAAACCGTGATTGCCATTGCCCACAGGCTCAGTACCATCGCGCAGATGGATCGCATTCTGGTTATGGATGCGGGCCGTATTGTCGAAGAAGGCACGCATTCCGATCTTCTGGCGCAAGGTGGCCTTTACGCCCAATTCTGGGCACGGCAATCTGGTGGTTTCATGAACCCGGAGGCCGCTGAATGAGGATTGCCGACCTCATCTATCCGTTCAGGAACATCGAAACGCCCCCACCGCAGACGTTGGGGGCGTTCATCCGCTGGAGCCTGTCCGGGGCTTGGCCGATGTTGTTTGTTGCGGCGTTCTTCTCGGCCATTGCAGGCGCGATGGAGGCGGTCACGGCATGGATGTTGGGCCGCGTGATCGATGTGGCGACCTCCAGCGGGCCCGAGAATTTTCTGACCGCTGCCAATATGTGGATGATCCTCGGTGCGGTCGCCTTCTTCATGTTGCTTCGCCCGATCCTGTTTGGCCTGTCATCCTTGTCGAACAATTACATTGTCATGCCAAACATCACACCTTTGGTTCTGGCCAAGCTGAACCGTTGGACCTTGGGTCAGTCGGTGACCTATTTCGACGATGATTTTGCCGGTCGGATCGCGCAAAAGCAGATGCAGACATCGAACGCCATGGCTTCGGTTGTGTCGGAAACGATCAGCGCGATTGTGTTTGCCCTGGCGTCTCTGGTGGGGTCTTTGCTTTTGTTAGGGTCTATTCACCCTTTGGTGATGCTGCCCTTCGCGGCATGGCTGGCGGTGTATTTCATGCTGGTACGCTGGTATCTGCCGCGCATCCGCAAACGTTCCGCAGCACGGGCCGGGGCGCGGGCGATGGTGTCCGGGCAGGTGGTCGATACGATCACCAACATCAAAACCGTGAAGCTGTTCGCCCACTCAGAATTCGAAGATCAGGCGGCGCGTGAATCGATGGTGGATCTGCGTGAAAAATCGCTGGACTTCGGCAAGTTGTCGGCCAGTTTCCGGTTCATCCTCATGACACTGGCCGGTGTCCTGCCCGTCTTGCTGCTGGGCGCGACCTTGTGGCTGTGGCAGGGCGGCATGGCGACCGCCGGGGATATCGTGGCTGCCGGGGCGGTTTCGATCCGTATTGCTCAGATGACCGGTTGGGTCAGTTTCACCTTGATGGGGCTGTATGCCAATGTCGGTGAAATCGAAAACGGGATGAAAACGCTGGCCAAGCGTGACCGGGTCGAAGATATGCACGGGGCGAAGGGCCTTGATGTGACCGAAGGGTCGATTTCCTTCGAAGGCGTCAGCTTTGCTTACGGGCGCGATATCGGTGGCGTCACGGATTTGACCCTGACCGTCAACCCGAGCGAAAAATTGGGCATCGTCGGTGCATCAGGGGCGGGGAAATCCACGCTCGTCTCGCTGTTACTCAGGCTCTATGACAGGGAAAGTGGCGCCATTCGTATCGACGGCCAGGACGTGTCACAGGTGACGCAGGACAGCCTGCGCCGACAGATCGGTATGGTCACGCAGGAAACGGCGATGTTCAACCGGTCCGCTCGTCAGAACATTCTGTATGGCCGGCCGGACGCCTCAGAGGCCGAGATGATCGAAGCCGCAAAAAAGGCCGAAGCGCATGACTTCATCCTGAGTCTTGAAGATGCTCATGGTCGAAAAGGCTATGATGCTCATCTAGGGGAGCGGGGCGTGAAACTCAGCGGCGGGCAGCGACAACGGATCGCTCTGGCGCGCGCCATTCTGAAAGATGCGCCAATTCTGGTTCTCGACGAGGCGACATCGGCGCTGGATTCCGAGGTTGAAGCTTCGATTCAGACCGCGCTGCATCGGGTGATGCAGGGCAAAACAGTGCTGGCCATTGCGCACCGGCTGTCGACACTCAGCGAAATGGACCGGATTGTTGTTTTGGATCAGGGCCGGATCGCCGAAACCGGAACGCATGAGGCGCTGCTGGACCAGGGTGGGCTGTATGCGCGGTTCTGGCACCGCCAGTCGGGCGGGTTCATTCAGGCAGAAGCTGCGGAATAAGGGTTTTTTTGCTGCGAAAGCCCGGCTATCAGGCCTCTCATGACGCAGCAATTCACAATCACACGGCTTGGACATCAGGGCGACGGCATTGCCGATGGCCCTGTTTACGCCCCTCGTACCCTTCCCGGCGAAATCGTCAGCGGCACCCTTGTTGGCCAGCAATTGACCGATATCCGGGTCGAGACACCTTCCGAACACCGTGTCAAAGCGCCTTGCCGCCACTACAAAGCGTGCGGTGGCTGCCAGTTGCAGCACGCATCCGATGCATTTGTGGCCGACTGGAAACTGCAAATCGTCCGCAAGGCGCTGATGGCGCAGGATCTCGAAGCACCAGTACGCCCGATACATACATCGCCCGAACGGTCACGTCGGCGGGCTACGATTGCTGTAAGGCGCACAAAAAAGGGCACGTTGGCGGGGTTTCACGGTCGTGCATCCGGCACGATCACCGAGATACCCGATTGCCGGTTGCTTGACCCGGCCTTGATCGCGGCCATTCCCGTGGCCGAGGCCCTGGCCACCTTGGGCGCAAGCCGCAAGGGCGTTCTGGCTGTCACACTCACGCTGTCCGAAGGGGGTCTGGATGTGGCCGTAACAGGTGGCAAACCGCTGGACGGCTCCTTGGAACTGGCGTTGGCGCAGGCGACCGAGAAACATGGACTGGCCCGGCTCAGCTGGGATAAGGAGGTTATTGCCATGCGGCATGCGCCGGTTCAGCGCTTTGGAGCAGCCGGAGTCACGCCACCTCCCGGAGCCTTCTTGCAGGCAACAAAGGACGGAGAAAAGGCTCTGTTAAAGGCAGTTTCCGCGGCTACACGGGGGGCGAAACGTATCATTGACCTGTTTGCAGGCAGCGGAACGTTCTCTTTGCCGTTGGCGGAAATTGCCGAAGTTCACGCGGTTGAAGGCGAGGCCGCCATGGTCGAGGCGCTGGATCAGGGCTGGCGCAAGGCACAGGGGTTGAAACGCGTCACGACCGAGGCCCGTGATCTGTTCCGCCGCCCGCTGATGCCGGACGAGCTGAAATCTTTCGACGCCATTGTCCTGGACCCGCCTCGCGCCGGTGCCGAAGCGCAGGTAGACGAGATAGCACAGGCGCAACGCCCGGTGATCGCCTATGTCTCGTGCAATCCCGTCACCTTTGCGCGCGATGCAAAAACACTGGTTAACGCGGGTTACACCCTTGAATGGGTACAGGTCGTTGACCAATTTCGATGGTCGTCACATACGGAACTCGCTGCGCGGTTTGTTCTGAACGCCGCATCTTGATCTTACTGGGGAAGCTGACACATGGGGTCCAAACAGCGTTTGCTGAATATTATCGAAGCGCCCGTTTTCGGTCGGTTCATTACGGCCGTGATCATTTTCAATGCCATTCTTTTGGGGATGGAGACATCGCCGACCCTGATGGAACTGGCAGGCCCTTTGATCGTGGCGCTGGACAGGCTTTGCCTGGCGATCTTTGTAGCTGAAATTTCCATGAAGCTGATTGCCACCGGGCGCAGGTTCTTCACAAATGGTTGGAACATATTCGATTTCCTGATCGTTGGAATTGCCCTGGTTCCCAGCGCCGGAGGTCTGTCGGTGCTGCGCGCCCTGCGAATTCTGCGGGTATTGCGCGTGATTTCCGTGGCGCCTCGTCTGCGTCGCGTGGTCGAAGGGTTCATCTCGGCCCTTCCCGGAATGGCCAGCGTGTTTCTGCTGATGGCAATTCTGTTCTATATCGGGGCGGTTATCTCGACCAAGCTGTTCTCGACATCGTTCCCGGATTGGTTCGGCGATCTGGGCCTGTCTGCTTATACGCTGTTCCAGATCATGACATTGGAAAGCTGGTCGATGGGCATCGTGCGCCCGGTGATGGAGGTCTATCCCTATGCCTGGGTCTTCTTTGTTCCCTTCATCATGGTCACCACTTTTGCCGTGGTGAACCTGTTGGTGGGTCTGATCGTAAATTCGATGCAGGATGCCCACCACGCCGAGGATGAGGTTAAAACCGATGCCTATCGTGATGAGGTTCTTGTGCGGCTGGAAAGCATTGAACGTCGACTGGCGGAGCAGTCGAACATCAAAAAGTGATTTCAGTTTTTTCCATTTTTGGCATAATGATCGAAAAAAAGCAGAGCAGGCAGTGAAACATGGATCGTCGAGTATTCGGTTTGGGGGCGTTGGCAACGCTTAGCCTTTCGGCTTGTGCCTCTGGCAGCCCAAGATTTCTGACTTATAACGGACCCGAGGTGACCTCTTTGGTGGTCAACAAGGGCACGCGCAAACTTTACTTGTTACACAACGAAAAGATCCTACGGGAATATGACGTCGATTTGGGGTTTGCGCCGAATGGAACAAAGAACCAGCGCGGTGACGGCCGAACGCCCGAGGGCACCTATCTGATCGACCGTCGCAACCCCAGAAGCCGGTATCATCTGTCCTTGGGCATTTCTTATCCCAACTCGCAGGATGTCGCCAAAGCCAAGGCTGCGGGCGTTGATCCGGGTGGAGATATCTTCATCCACGGTGAACCCAATCTGCGCTCCGAGCGGAGACGCGCGAAAAAGAAGCGGGATTGGACAGCAGGATGCATCGCGGTCAAGAATGACGAAATCGAAGAGATCTATGCGATGGTCAACAAAGGTACGCTAATTACCCTGCGCCCTTAGGCCGATCTTGGCACCCAGTCACTGAACCCGAATGCTTCATAGTCGCGCTGATAGGCTTCAACCGTCAGCGCTTCGAGGTTTTCGTCGTAGATCTGGTGCAAAGCGTAGGGTTCATCCGGTGCGCAGCAGCCAGGTTGAGGCGGGTTTGAATGCCCCATGCTGCGCGCCAGATCCGGCAGGGCCGTCATCAGATCCTCCTCTCTCAGAATCAGATCCGGCAGGGTGAAGGATGCGATTCCCTCCAACGTCCTGGACTGGCTGCACCACGTGCCGTCCACACGGACCGGTGTCTGCCCGTTGAGGTTGAGGCGCAGAAAGTCCAGAAAGCCCGAAAACGCTTCGCGGTGTTGTTCGACAGAATAATTGTTGTCCCGTACTTGCCCCGGGATCGGCAGCTTGAGCCGGTTGCGAAGATAATTCCGCACCATCTTGTAGCTGCCCGGCCCCGTATTCAGAATATGACTGCAAAACGCCGTATGTGCCCGGGCCAGAGGGTGACGCAGGACGGTGAATTGCCGATGACCGGGATGGCCCTGCTTCCATGACCGGACCTGTTTGCGATTTCGATCCGTGATCAGCTTGTCAGTCTGACATCCGTCCAGATCAGCCAACCACTGCACGATAACAGGCTCTATTCCGCCCCGAATGGGCAAATACATCAAAGGAGACCTTGCAGCGGCAACATAAAGCGGTACAGCCGCGCCGCGCTGTGGCTCAAAGCTTGTTGACCGATGCAATCCGAACCGATCCTGATCGCACAGGGCCTGCTTCATTTCTTCAGGATTGGTGACCTTCGACAAAGCCGGCGCCGGGTTTTGCGGTTTCAGGGTATCATCCAGTCGGGTCAGCCGCCCCTCAACCCCCAGCCATGCAGCCAGCCCGTTGATGACCTCCAGCTCGGTAAGGTCGTCATAGTGAATGAAGAACCCGGTTTGGCCTGTCTTTTGCAGGTGCCGTTGCACCATAAGCTGATGGTCTTGCAACTGGTTCAGGTAATCCGAAAACTCGTTTGCGTCGAAGTCAACCTGCGCGTCGACACGGCGTTTCACGTTCTTCAGCAGCCATTGCTGCGTTTTCCGCGCTATTTTCAGCGACAGGTAGCTGTCCAATGGGTTGCGGGTCAGAATGATCTTGGCACAGCGCGGGTCGTTCAACATGGGTTTCAGGACACGTGGGTCATGGTCTTCGAAATATCGAAACCCATTGATGTCACCCGGTGCTGATTTGATCGCCTTGAGCATTCGCGTGGGGTCCGCATCCCGGTCTTCCAGCCCCAGGCCAAGCAAACGATCGGATTTCAGGCTGCCCGCAAAATGCGGATTGAACGCCTCTCCGTGACAGGTGACCCCGTCCAGCGCGTTCAGGTTGGCTTCTAGCAGGTTAGAACCTGTGCGCATGGCGGCCAGAATCACGAAGTAATCAAAATGGGCTGACATGGGCAATCACTGCACCAGATACGGTTTTTGGTATGGCTTTTGCTGGCGACCGAACACATCGTCCGCCGGGAAATCACCCATCAGATATGGGTGCATTCCCTGGTTCTTGAGGTTTTGCAGGAACTTCCCGAATCCGGACAGATCGACCATGGTCGGGACTTCGGTCAGATGGCTGGTCTGCTGCAAGCCGGTTTCTTCTAGGATGCCCTGCAAGGCATCCATCGGAGATTCAATGAAGTCGGCCAGCGTCCAACTGCGCATCCGCGCCTTGGTCCAGACCGAAGTCAGCACCTCCAGCTGCTTGGTTTCAATTTGTTGCAGGCGCGCCGCCTCACTCCGGATTTCCGAGAAATTCATATTGGACCGGAACAATGGGATCGCCCAAGCGCCAGTGATGACCGAAATCTGAGCGTTCTTGTCCCGCGCCAGAAACCAGTTGATTTCCTGAGTGTCCCGCGGACTGAACTGGAAACACTGTCGCTCGCCCCGCGTATTCCAGATCAGGTTCGACAGAAAGGCGGTCGGGTTATAATCCCGCAGCGCTGCACTGTCGCTGAGGGCACCATTTGTTATGGCTTCTCCTTGCGAAAATTCGGCGCGTTCCGGCCCGAATAGATGCCCGTGGACTCTGGCTCCCGTAGTTGCGGCCAACCAAGGTTCGAAATCCTCGAAAAGTTCCGAAAAGCCTTGGAACACGGAATATTGTGACGATGTCAGACCGTTTTCACTGCCATGACGGGGAAACCGGCTTTGCATATACAGCCCGTCGCGCCCACGGGTTCGCCGTTCCACCGCTTTGGAAAATACGCGATCGATCTTGCCCGGATTGGGTTCCGCCGGTTTCATCGCCCCGGCCTGATCTGTCAGGAATGCCTGGTACAATCGCTCTGCGCGGGGCCAGATTTTTCGGGCGACAAAACAATCCGATCGGCGCAGCAATTGCAGATGATCGTCATAGAAGATGTGCGGGCGGCCCTGGTAATCGAATTTGGACAGGGTCAGGGACCTGCTTTCAATATGTGTGGAATACAAGCGCGCCAGCGTCTGGAAATAGCTTTCATCCGGAATCCAGACATGACGGAAATACTTGTCATACAGCTTGCGCCTGGGGTCTTGAAGGATCGCCGACAGCGTTTGGCGGGTCAGACACCACCACTGGCTTCCCATATGCGGAACCAGGCCGTCGGGGATTTTCCTGCGAAACCCCATCAGACGCTGAAGTTTTACATATGCGTCGAATAGTTTGCGATGCTTGCGCCACGAAAACGGAAACCGCAGGGTGAACCGTTCATGATCCAGCCCGCCAATGGTCCAGCTGACATCGGATGTCGTCGCGCTTTCGATGAAATCGACACGCGGCCGGTCTGACAGGTAATCGATCAGTTCCTGAACCGGTCGCAAGGGCAGGCAGGCCCCCGAGGCAAGAAACACATGCCGAACCTCGGGGAAACGCTCCAGCATCAACTCGGATGCGCTTTGCGAGGCGGCAACGATACCCCAGCCACCCCAATCGCAGCGATGTCGGTCAGAAAACACGATCGATGGATTGTTCGAACAGGACGCGACAAACCGGGAATAAACAGGGTCTGGCACCTTGCGATCCACATGGATGACCACCGGGCACCCCGCTGCTGTCCAGTGGCGCGCGACCTGCTCGGCACGGTCCAGCGAGGTATGAACCAACATGACAATACCCAGACCGCTCATGCCCAGTTTCCTTTCGACATGAGGCCCAGGATCTCAAGCTGTCGCCAGTTGATATAGGTCTCGGACCATTCGCACCCGAAAACAGGCTTGTCCTCAAGCCGGGTTGCATATGCCTTGTATTCGCCCGAGCCCCGGTAATGCTGGCCGCGCTGCAATTCTTCGCGGGCTTTTTCACCAAGTGTGTTGATCAACTTGGCATGAAGCAGTGACCCGCTGGCCTTTTCGCCGCCCCATTCGTCGTAAACCTGATTGAGCCCGCGCGGCAAAAGCGAATGGGTCGAGCTGACATAGACATAGCGCCGGTTCCATTTTACCAGCGGAATCTTGTTCAGCGCCGGTGCCTTGGAGGGGTTGTCCTGAAAGAACACGCGCGCCCGTGGACCCCCTTGAATCCAAAGGTTCTTGTACTCGGGGTTCTTGGTGATCATGTAATTCCCGGGGTCGAACCAGCGCGCGATTTCGAACGGGTTCTGACCTTCGGCATAGGGTTCGGCGTCCACCGGACCTTCGGGGTACATGTCGATCAGCATCGTGCCAAAACTGCGCACGGCACTGCCATCCAGCCAGTCCGTCAAGGCACGGATTGGGCGGGTGTCGCAGAACGGATAGATGAAGAATTCGTCGGGATCGACGCTCAGCACCCAGTGATCGTGCGCGTATTTGCGCAGCAGATAGTTCGACCAGTCCAGACCATAGCCTGCTCGTTTGTAGCTGGTCGTCGTCCGCCAGACCGAAACGTCAGCCTGTTCTTTCAAAAACTCAAAACTGCCATCATCGCTGTTGTTGTCGACAAACAGAAAATGGTTGATGCCCAGTTTGCGATAATATTCAAGAAAGAAGGGCAGGCGAATTTTCTCGTTCCGCACAACGCTCATCAGCAGGATATCATCACGCCGTATGGCCTGTGTGTTGTTGCTGACCGGCTTGAGCTCGCGGCGTCGTCTGAGGCAGCGCAGAATACGGCGCTTGCGCCGCAATCTCATTTTGTAGGACTCAAACAGGCTCACGTGACTGCCCAACCTTTTTATAACGCGAGCTTTCCCCGAACCAGTCGTGACCGATGGCACGACATGGCATTACCGGTTTATGCCATCTTTGCATCTTCTGACGCAACGTCTTTAAAACCCGCAAACTGTAAACGTGCGGTTGATGCCCTTGATTTCGTTTTCAATCCCAGCCTCCGCCGTTCATCAGACCCAACTGTTCCAGCTGGCTCCACCCGGTGTAGCGCACCGACTGTGAGGTCCACATGTCCGGCTGGTTGATTATTCCATCGTAGTATGGCCCGAATTGGTCCGGATCATGAAAATGTTGGCGTCGCTGCTTTTCGGTATTGGATTTCTCGATAACGTCCGGCAGGAACTTCGTGTGCAGCAACACGCCCGACGGGGTATCGCCGCCCGGTCCATCATAGGTTTCGTTCAGGCGGCGCGGCAGGGCGGAATGGCATGAGTTCACATAGGCATAGCGCCGCGACCAGCGCATCAGCGGGATCTTGTTCAGCGTGGGTGATCTTTGCCGGGTTTGCGCAAAGAACATCCGTTCCCGCGCGCCGCCCTGCACCCACAGATTGCCCATCGGGCTTTGCCGCTGCGCGCGATACGGTCCTGCATCGAACCAGCACAGCAGATTTGTGGGGTCGGTGTCCGGGTCATAAGCCGCATCCCCCAAAGGGCCCTTGGGATAGAGGTCCAGCATCAGCGCCCCGAACCCGATCTTCCCGCGCCGGTCCAGCCAGGCTGTCAGGTCATGCAGGGACCGGGTATCGCAATGGGCATAGACCAGCAGTTCATCCGCATCCACCATCAGGCACCAGTGGCGGTGGCCATAGCGCATCTGCAACCAGGTCAACCAGTCCAGGCCAAACCGCGATCCACGATAGCTGGAATGGGTTCTCCACACCGAGACATCCGGTTGATCTTGCAGATACTCGGATGATCCATCGTGGCTGCCGTTGTCGACGATCAGAAAATGATCGACGCCCAAAGCGCGATAGTGACGAAAGAACCAGGGCAGGCGGATGATTTCATTGCGCAAGGTGACAAAGGCCAACAGGTCACCTCGCTGGATTTGGGATGTCTGATCCTTCTGGCAGGTCAACTGATGTCGGCTGCGCAGCGACCTCCAGAGCAGCCGCCGGCGTTTCCAGCGCATCCTGTACTTCCGTTCCCATCCGATCCGGGGAAGTGTCAACGCAGTGCTGGATGTCACCGGGTCCTCATTTTTCGTAGTGGCCGTTCTGGTGCCAGCGCCAGGCATCTGCAATCATCGTCTCTAACGTTGATCTTTTGGGCTTCCATCCCAGTTCGTTTTCAGCCCGCACAGAGCCGGATACCAGCTTGGTGCAATCTCCGGCCCGACGAGGGCCCACAGTATACGGCACGGGACGGTTGGTGACGGACCTGGATTGCTCGATCACCTCAAGAACGGAAAACCCGGACCCGGTGCCCAGATTGAAGACACGGCTGCTTTTGCCCTGTTCCAGCCAGCCCAACCCCAGAATATGCGCGTCAACCAGATCGCAAACATGTACATAATCGCGAATACAGGTGCCATCGGGCGTGTCATAATCCGTGCCAAAGACGGTCAGGCCGTCCCGCTTGCCGTCAATCGCGTCCAACATCAGCGGGATCAGATGGGTTTCAGGGCGGTGAAACTCGCCCACCTCCCCTTCGGGGTCAGCACCTGCAACGTTGAAATACCGGAAGATGACATGGCGCAGCCCATGAGCCGCCTCGAAATCCTTGAGGATATCTTCGATCGCGCGTTTCGATGCTCCGTAGGCGTTCAGCGGATGCTGTGCCGTGGATTCATCAAGAACCACATTGTCGTGCTCGCCATATGTGGCACATGTGGACGAAAATACGAAATCCAGACAGCCGGCCGCAACGGCTGCTTCAATCAGAGTCAGTGAGCCCGTGACATTGTTCGACCAATACACGCCGGGCTGACGCATGGCATCGCCAACCTGGCTGAGCGCCGCGAAATGCATCACCGCATCTGGTTTGTGTTTCGCGAACACCTCATCCAGGCGGTCCCGATCCAAAAGGTCGCCTTGTTCAAAAGGGCCAAATTGCACCGCATCCTGCCAACCCGTGATCAGGTTGTCATAGGTCACAGGAAGATAGCCTGCCTGCGCAAGCGCCTTGCAGGCATGTGAGCCGATATACCCGGCACCACCGGTGACAAGAATTGTCTTCATGGCATATCCATCGGGGCTGGTTGAGGAACAGTTTCGCCAAGGGCGCCGTCAGAGTCATGGGGAAAAGACGTCACTCCAGCCCCATGGCTGCCATCATCTCTTCGATCTTGGGCACGTCCTGCGGGTTGTTCAGTTCCCAGAACTGACGGCCCCTTGCCTCGACCTCGACGCACAGAACCTTGCGCCCGTTTTCCATGAACCTGAGCTGTTCCAGGCCTTCCAGCTGTTCCAGAGGCCCGGCTGGCCAGCCCGGATACGCCGCAAGGGCGTCGGGCCGATAGGCGTAAACGCCGACATGGTGAAACACGGGTGTCGCTTCATCGCCGGCGTATGTCTGCGACGTGAAGGGCACGACCTCTTTCGAAAAGTACATCGCACTGTGATCGCGTCCGAACACTGCCGTCGTGCCACCGACACGGCCATGCTTGCGGTCGTTCAGCAGACTGTTCAACGCACTGCCGTCACAGCGCAGGACAGGGGTCGCAACACCGGCATCCGGGGCCTCGCGCAGGCCGGAAACCAGATCTTCGACAAACCAATGCGGGGTCAGCGGAGCGTCGCCTTGCAGGTTGACGATGATTTCGTACCCGCTACCCAGAACTTCATGTGCCTCGGCGCATCGTTCGGTGCCGTTCTGACAGTTTTCCGAGGTCATCACGACCTCGGCCCCAAAGCCCTCGGACACGTCGCGAATTCGTTCATCATCCGTCGCAACAACAACGCGATCGACACCTGAAACTGACATGGCTGCGCGCCAGGACCGTTCGATCAATGTCATGGACGCGCCTTTTGCACCGGTCAGGGGAACCAGAGGCTTGCCGGGATAGCGGGTCGAGGCATAGCGGGCGGGAATGGCAATCAGAACAGACATCAGGCTTCCTTCAATTCAACACCCGGAGCGTAAGCAATAAAGAACGGATTTGCATAGCCATCCTTGCCATAAAGCAACGGAGTATGGTCGTCAAAACGCACAACCTGGCCACCGGCCCCGGCCAGTACCGCATGGCCTGCCGCCGTATCCCATTCCATCGTGCGTCCGACGCGCGGATAGATATCCGCTTCGCCCGTGGCAACCAGACAGAACTTGAGCGACGAACCCGCGCTTTTGCTGTCCTTCACATGATATTTGTTGATGTAGTCCTCGGTGGCCTGATCCCTGTGGGATTTCGACGCCACAACCAGCAGCCCGGAATTATCCGGTTCAGAGACTGATATGGGCGTCAAAGGACCGGTCTGGTTTTTGTCGAAAGCGCCCGTTTCCTCGACCGCGCGTCCATCAGCCAGCGTGAAGAACATACGACCCCGCGCCGGGGCATAAACCACACCCCGGGTTGGCACTCGGTTCTCGACAAGTGCGATGTTGACGGTAAAGTCACCGCGGCGGTTGATGAATTCCTTGGTGCCGTCCAGCGGATCAACAATGAGGAAAGTGTCGCCTTTTTCAGAATGCGAAGCGGCCTGTTCTTCGGTGACCAGAAGAATATCCGGGAATGCCGCACGCAAGCCTGCCGAAATCAATGCATCAGCGGCTTCGTCTGCCTCGGTCACAGGGCTGGAGTCGGATTTGACTTTGACATCGAAATCATCCGCCTCGTAGATTTCCATGATCTTGTCGCCCGCCTCCAGAGCCAGTCGCCGGATGACGGGAATAAGCGCGTCGTAGGTCACAAAAAAGCTCCGTTCCTGTGGTTTGTTGATCCAAAATCGCGATCGACTTATGATGCGGCGGTTACGGAACGGCAAGATATTCATGCCAGTTTAGAGGCGACGAAGCAGAAAAGACCCTTTGAATGTTCTATTTCAAGCGCAACCAAACGCTGCTGGGCGGCGCTTTCACGACGGCTGAGCTGGTGTTCCATGCCACCGTGCGAAAGGTGCGCTCGCAACATCCGAATGCAATAGTCGCCATCCTGATCAATGTCTTGCAGCTTGTGGTGATGGGAACCACTTTCTACCTGCTCATGTCATTGATGGGCCGGGGCGGAATTCCAAAGATCAGGGGCGAATTTCTGCTGTATGTTCTGTCCGGCGTGTTCCCCTTTATGCTGCACATCCAGTCGATAGGTGCAATTTCAGGGGTTGGGTCGGCAAACAATCCGATGATGCTCCATTCGCCGATGAATGTGATGGTGACGATCCTGTCTGCGGCGCTCGGTATTCTCTACAAGCAACTGCTGGCCATGTTCGTGATCCTGTTCATCTACAGCGTCGCGGTCGCCCCGATCGAGGTGCAGGATCCCGGCGGTGCTTTCGCGATGCTGATATTGGCCTGGTTTACCGGATGCGCCGTGGGTTTGGTGTTCATGGCGATGAAACCCTGGTTTCCGACGACCGTGGGAATGCTCACCAATATCTACCGTCGCCTGAACATGGTGTTTTCGGGAAAGATGTTCGTCGCAAACACGCTGGGCGGCGGATTGCTGATGATGTTCGCCTGGAACCCGCTGTTTCATATTATCGACCAGTGCCGGGGCTTCATCTTTCGAAACTATTTTCCGCGAAACACGAGCTGGGATTACGCATTGTGGGTGGGGATCGCGCTGCTGATGATCGGCTTGATGGGTGAGTTTTTCACGCGTCAGCATGTTTCACAAAGCTGGAACGCGCGCCGCTAACGTGCGACCCGCAGCGTCAGGTTGATCCGTCCGCCTTTTGGCAACAGCCGGGATGATCCGTATCTGATCCGGTCGACCCCGTGATAGGCCAGCCGTGCCGGGCCGCCCATGATCACCACGTCGCCCGAGCCCAGCCAGATCGACTCGGTCTTGCCGCCACGGGTCGTGTTGCCAATTCGGAACAGGGCGTCATCGCCCAGGGAAACCGACAGAACGGGCCAGGAAAAATCTGCCTCGTCCCTGTCCTGATGCAGGCCCATTTTGGCGCCTTCCCCATAGTAGTTGATCAAACAGCAATCCGGCGCGCGCTCGGTGCTGACCAGATCGTCCCAGATATCAAGAATGACCGGGGGAATTTCGGGCCAGACCCCGCCTCTCGGGTGCTTGTCCTGATAGCGATAGCCTGTCTTGTCGGTCACCCATCCCAGATCCCCGGCCGAGGTCATGCGCACCGACATCTCTTTGCCCGACGGCGTGACGGGTCGAAACAAAGGTGCTGCCTTCAGAATCGGTCGAAGGGCCGCGATCAGCCGTGCCTGGGCCGCAGGATCAATATAGCCTTTCCTGATTTCGAACCCTCGCAAGATCACCCGCGTCATTCCGGAAACCCCAAACCTTTCCAATTCCTTGCCAAAAAAGACCTCAAATTCCCGAAAACCTGCACTCTACGGTGCTTGCAGGCCTCTTGCCTCGCCCTTATATACGCCGGGACGCGCGATGGTAGTGCTGTCGCGCACATCAGATCGGGGGTGGGATGCCATAAAGGGTCCGACCCTCGGGACATCGCCTTGAAGAGAAAGGGATTGCAAAAATGGGAAAAGTAATCGGGATTGACCTCGGAACCACGAACTCCTGCGTGGCCATCATGGAAGGCTCGCAGCCGAAGGTCATCGAAAACGCCGAAGGGGCGCGGACCACGCCCTCGATCGTCGCCTTCACCGAAGATGAGCGACTGGTCGGTCAGCCTGCAAAACGTCAGGCGGTCACCAACCCCGACAACACGATCTTTGGCGTCAAACGTCTGATCGGTCGTCGCGTGGATGATGCAGAAGTCGAAAAAGACAAGAAAATGGTGCCGTATTCCATCGTGAATGGCGGCAATGGTGATGCGTGGGTTGAAGCCCGCGGTGAAAAGTATTCTCCAAGCCAGATCTCGGCCTTCACTCTGGGCAAGATGAAGGAAACCGCCGAAAGCTATCTGGGCGAAGATGTCACGCAGGCGGTTATCACAGTTCCGGCATATTTCAACGACGCACAGCGTCAGGCCACCAAGGACGCTGGTAAAATCGCCGGTCTGGAAGTGCTGCGGATCATCAACGAGCCGACAGCGGCTGCGCTGGCCTATGGTCTGGACAAGCAAGAAACCCAAACCATCGCGGTTTATGACCTTGGTGGTGGTACTTTCGACGTGACCATTCTGGAAATCGACGATGGCCTGTTCGAGGTCAAATCGACCAACGGTGACACCTTCCTGGGTGGTGAAGACTTTGACATGCGCATCGTCAACTACCTGGCGGATGAGTTCAAAAAGGAACACGGCGTCGATCTGTCTGCTGACAAGATGGCCCTTCAGCGTCTGAAAGAAGCCGCTGAGAAGGCCAAGATCGAACTCAGCTCGACCTCGCAAACCGAAATCAACCAGCCGTTCATCTCGATGGGCTCGAACGGTCAGCCGCTGCACATGGTCATGAAACTGACCCGTGCCAAGCTGGAATCGCTGGTTGGCGACCTGATCAAGAAGTCGCTGAAGCCGTGCCAGGCCGCTCTGAAAGACGCGGGCCTGTCGGCTGGCGATGTGGACGAAGTTGTTCTGGTCGGTGGTATGACCCGGATGCCGAAAGTGATCGAAGAGGTCACCAAATTCTTCGGCAAAGAGCCCCACAAGGGCGTGAACCCGGACGAAGTGGTTGCCATGGGCGCCGCCATTCAGGCTGGTGTTCTGCAAGGCGACGTCAAAGACGTGGTTCTGCTGGACGTGACCCCGCTGTCTCTGGGGATCGAAACGCTGGGTGGCGTGTTCACCCGTCTGATCGACCGCAACACCACGATCCCGACGAAGAAGTCTCAGGTCTTCTCGACCGCCGAAGACAACCAGAACGCCGTGACCATCCGCGTGTTCCAGGGTGAGCGTGAAATGGCTGCGGACAACAAGATCCTCGGTCAGTTCAACCTTGAAGACATCCCACCGGCACCGCGCGGTATGCCTCAGATCGAGGTGACTTTTGACATCGACGCCAACGGCATCGTCTCGGTTTCGGCCAAGGACAAAGGCACCGGCAAGGAACAGAAGATCACCATCCAGGCATCGGGCGGTCTGTCCGACGAAGACATCGAAAAGATGGTCAAGGACGCCGAAGAGAACGCGGAAGCCGACAAGGAACGCCGCGAGCTGATCGAGGCGAAGAACCAGGCGGAAAGCCTTATCCATTCGACCGAAAAGTCGATGGAAGAGCATTCCGACAAGGTCGA
>NZ_JBXWSM010000025.1:0-54173 GCF_059613405.1 Ruegeria sp. BHSA118 | reverse complement strand
GGTGGCGAGTTGCTGAGCGTCTTCGTACCCACGACACCCAACCCGACATCTGGGTTTCTGCTGTTCTTCCCCGCAGAAGACGTGATCCTGCTGGACATGAGTATCGAAGACGCCGCCAAACTGGTGATTTCGGCTGGGCTTGTCTATCCGAATGGAAAAGACCCGACACAGCCGCCCGAGTGATCAGCTGAACATCGCAGGCAGATCAATTGTGCTGGTCTGACCCAAATCGTTCTTGTGGTTGGCAAGAAAACCGTCTGCGGCGTTCCGTCCAGCCTGTTTCAGCTTGTGCAGAATGACCGGATTGGGCACGGTTTTGGTGGCAACAGACAGGCTGTTCATCAAGTCGTTATCTGCAATCATGTGAACCAGCACGCGGCTCATCTCTCCGGCCGTCAGCTTGCCTTCTTTCAACAACCGCTGGACAAAGCTGATCGCCCGCAACTCTCGAAAAAGGGATGAGTTGAAGCTGATCTCGTTGATCCGGTTCTGGATTTGCTGCGGCGTGATCGGAACTTCGTCGCGCTCCAGAGGATTGATGTTCACGATCACCACGTCATCCGGCAAATCATCGTTGAACAGCGGATAGAGTGCCGGATTGCCGGTATACCCTCCGTCCCAATAGGCTTCGGTCCGGTTTGTCTTCGGGTCAAAAATCTCAACCGCCTTGAACAGGGTCGGCAAACAGGCCGAGGCCAGGATGACGTCCGTGCTGATCTCGTCGCCGGTAAAGACGCGGATCTTGCCGCTGCGTACGCAGGTGGCACACACAAACAGGCGCGGGCCTTCATCTGCGCACACCTCGTCAAAATCGAACCTGTCCACCACCGGCTTCAAGGGGTTGCTGTAGAACGGCCCATACGCATAGGGCGACACCATCCGCGACCAGGCATCCCCGATCGAAAACGGCACAGAATATTCCATCGCCTGCGCAATGGCCGCCGGTTCCAGGCCGCGAAACCAGTTGGCGAAACGCATGTCGCCAATAGCGCCCATGCGTTTCCACAACCCGTCCAGACGCGCCCGCGCACCTTCGCGCCCGGAATGAACCATACCAGATTTGTAGGCCGCCCCGTTCAGCGCCCCTGCGGAAGTACCGGTAATGGCAGCGACCTCGATGTCGTCCTCGTCCAAAAGACGATCAAGCACACCCCAGGTGAACGCCCCATGCGCCCCACCCCCCTGCAAAGCCAGATTGATCCGCTTCATGCCGCAACCCCTTCATCTTCTCCAAAATACTCCGGGGGTGTGGGGGCAGCGCCCCCACGAAACCTCAAAGCGCAGTCCAGCCACCATCGACAGAAATTGTGGTGCCGGTGATCTGAGCCGCCGCGTCCGAACACAGAAAGACAGTCGTTCCACCCAGTTGCTCGACCGTGGCAAACTCCTTGGACGGTTGCCGTTCCAAAAGAATGTTCTTCACAACGTCCTCACGGCTCATGTTGTATTCTTTCATCGTGTCGGGGATCTGCGCCTCGACCAGCGGCGTCAGCACATATCCCGGACAGATGGCATTGCAGGTGATCGGCTCCTGCGCGGTTTCCAGCGCTACTGTCTTGGTCATTCCCACCACGCCGTGCTTGGCCGCAACATATGCCGCCTTGAAAGGGGATGCCGTCAGACCGTGGGCCGAGGCGATGTTCACCACACGTCCCCAACCTGCCTTGCGCATCATTGGCAAAGCGGCCGCCGTGGTGTGAAAGGCCGAGTTCATGTTGATTGCGATAATCGCGTCCCATTTATCAACCGGGAATTTGTCGATCGGTGAGACATGCTGAATCCCGGCATTGTTCACCAGAATGTCACAAGACCCCGCCTGTTCGATCAAGGATCGGCATTCCTCGCCCTTGGACATGTCGGCCTTGATATAGCGCGCATTGGTCCCGGTCTCTTTCGCAATCTGCGCGGCAAGCGCGTGATCTTCATCGCGATCGGTAAAGGAATTCAGAACCACATCGGCACCGGCCTTGGCCAGTTCGCGTGCGACGCCCAGGCCGATGCCCGAATTTGATCCCGTGATGATTGCCGTTTTGCCGGACAGGCTCATGTCCATTCTCCCTTAAGCGTTGATCAGGCGCACCATGCCATGCTGCACCTGCAAAGAAAACGGGGAAACATGCAGGATTGAATTACCGGTCTGAGACTTCCACAGGCAAAAAAAACGCCCGCACGAAGCGGGCGTTAAGTTATTGAGGCAGGTTTCATACAGGCAAGAAACCTATCGAGCAGTGCAACCTTTATAAGCAATTCTGCGCCTTGGTCCAAGCTAAAAGTTTGATAATAAGAAAAATCATCACTACGGTGAACACCAACAAAATAAGGCCAGAGCAGGATTGTTTCCAAAATGAGCCCGGATTTTCTCCGTCCGTTTCGATCACTTGTGGCGGGAATCGCCAGCATTTTCGTGATCTCTGTCGCCCATGCAGAATCGTCTCATGGCATAGCTATGTATGGGGACCCGGCCCTACCACCGGATTTTGTGTCACTCCCATACGCCAACCCGGATGCGCCCAAAGGCGGCAAAGCCGTGTTCGGAAACACGGGCGGCTTTAACAGCCTGAACCCGTTTTTGCAAAAAGGCACCTCGCCATGGCAATTGCCGTTCTGGACGCACGAAAGCCTGATGGGCCGGTCCTGGGACGAACCTTTCACACTTTACGGGCTGTTAGCCGAATCAGTTGAGACCGATCCAGACCGGTCCTGGGTCGAATTCACCCTGCGGGAGGAGGTGCGGTTTTCCGACGGCAGTCCGGTCACGGTCGATGATGTGATCTGGTCCTACGAAACGTTGGGCACGCAGGGGCATCTGCGCTATCGCGGGCTTTGGGGCAAGATCGACAGTATCGAACAAACCGGCCCGCGTTCGGTGCGGATCACGTTCAATGAACCCGACCGAGAGCTTGCGCTGCTGGCCGGGATGCGCCCGATCCTGAAAAAGGCGCAATGGGAGGGCAAGGATTTCGCGGATGCGCAACTGCATGATGTGCCGATTGGAACCGGCCCCTATGTGATCGAAAGCTACGAAGCAGGACGCTTTGTGAATCTGCGACGCAATCCGGACTATTGGGGGAACGACATCCCGTTTCGCCGCGGCACCATGAACCTTGATGAGCTGAGGATCGAATTCTACGGCGACGGCAGCGTCTTGTTCGAAGCGTTCAAGGCCGGAGAGCTTTCAGCCGTGCGTGAGTTCAATGCCGACAAATGGGACACGCAATACAACTTCCCCGCCGTGCAACGGGGCGATGTCATCAAGACCGAAATTCCGCATGGAAAACCTGCGGGAATGACCGGGTTCGTAATGAACACACGAAAGGCTCCGTTCGACGACTGGCGCGTGCGCGAAGCGCTGACGCTTGCGTTCAACTTCGAATTCATCAACGACACGGTAACCGGTGGTGCTCAACCAAGGATCACGTCTTATTTCTCGGGGTCCGACCTTGCCATGCAGCCCGGCCCGGCCCAGGGGCAGGTAAAAGACCTGTTGCTTCCTTATGCTGACATCCTGTTGCCCGGCACGCTGGAAGGGTATGAACTGCCGAAGGGTGACGGGTCGGCCCGAAACCGGGCAAACCTCCGCAAGGCCGCCGGACTTTTGACCGAGGCAGGCTGGACCGTTCAGGATGGCGTGCTGCGCAATGCAAATGGTGATCCCTTTCAGATGACTTTCCTACTGCAACAGGGTGACAGCGAGATGGCAACCGTGGTCGAGATTTATTCCCGCGCGCTGGAACGTCTTGGCATCCGGGTCACGACGGAACAGGTCGACAATGCTCAATATGTCGGGCGCACGTCTGAACTGGACTTTGACGTCACGACGTTCCGCCGGGCGCTTTCCCTGTCTCCTGGCAATGAACAGCGTCTTTATTGGGGCAGCGAAACTGCTGATGCCCCCGGCACTCGCAACCTGATGGGCGTATCTTCGCCCGCAGTTGATGCCATGATCGATGCCATGCTGGCCTCAAAAACCCGCCAGGACTTTACCGCGGCCACCCGCGCGCTGGACCGGGTACTGACGGCAGGTCGCTATGTCATCCCGATCTGGAGCTTCGACATCGGGCGCATCGCGCATGTCAAAGAGCTGAAGTACCCGGAAACCCTGCCCATCTATGGCGACGGCCCGCAATACATGCCCGAAGTCTGGTGGTACGACGCCCGGTAAAAGGCGTGAACCCAAGACCAACCGATGCACAATTGAAACCGGCTGGTCTTTTCGATGGGGGTTTCCAGGCGACCGAAGCTCGAAGTTTCACCTGTTCAATGCAGTCTGCGTTCGGGAAATTTCCGCCAATCGGCAAAATTCAGCACATTGCCATCCCGCACAAGATATCGTGTGACAGCATTCGAAGCGCCGCAATCAGCAAACAGCATCGTCACACGCAGGCGATACGGCATGATACGCTTTGAAACAATTTTACTCCTCGAGAAAACCTGTATATAGAAGGCGCATTTAGGCTTAATAACGGGCTGGCGATGACCCCGGCTCTCTGCCTGCCGGGACACCCCGGCGCGCCGGATCACAGAACAACCGGGCCCGCCACCACTCACACCAAATGTAGGCCCGTCGGCCCGTTGCGGAAACTTCGCAGCGGGCGCAAATCTCCCTTAAAAAAGCGCGGTTCAGCGCTGCGACATTTTGTCATGTCTTACGTGGCGGCACCCTATCCGTACTCTGGTGTGGGGGAGAGCAGTCCTAATCGTTGCTAAGGGAAGCTCATTGATGATGAACTGGACCGATCTTACAAACGACTGGAATGCGGCATGCGAACGCGCAAAGCGGCGATTTCCGAACCTGCGTGACAAGGACATGATGCGCGTGTTGAAGGATCGAAAAGGGTTTGAAGCCTATTTGGCCGAGCGTCACCAACTCACGATGAACGAGGCCCATGAAGAGGTCGAAGATTTCCTGTTCACCGAAGGGCTGAACCGGGAATTCAGCAGAACCGCTTTAGGCAAGTGATGTAACCCAAAGGATCGTCGCGTCTTCGTCACTGACGGAAATCACGTTGTGGCCCATGCTGCCGTCGTAATACGCGCTGTCCCCTCTGCGCATCTCAACCGGCTCGTAAAACTCGGTGTAAAGCTTGACGACACCGGTCAGCACATACATGAATTCTTCGCCGTCATGGCGCACCCAGCCGTCAAATTCATCCATTGACCTTGCGCGGACCCGCGCACGATAGGGCAGCATTTGCTTCTTGGTCAGGGTTTCGGCCAGCAACTCATGTTCATAGGTTGTGGTGGCATGAGCCGTACCGTCGCCCACACGGGTGATCGCCATGCGTCCGATCACCTGATCGCGCTGGGGCGGCGTAAACAGTTGCGGAACAGAAATCTCCAGCCCGGTCGCAAGCTTCTTGAGCGCGTCGTAAGTCGGCGACATCTGCCCGTTTTCAATCTTGCTGAGGGTCGAGCGTGCCAATCCGGCCTGACTGGCGGCCTGTTCCAATGTCCATTTCCGCGCTTTGCGCAGCTCTCGCACACGTGCGCCAAGGTCCAGCGGTTCGACATCGGTATGGCCGCCAGAGTCGCGGGCAATTCGGATCAGAGATTTGGGATCTTGAGTGCTCATGACCCTTCTATAGGCCCGGCCAGCCACGCTTGCAACGCGACAGGCGGCGCGATAGCCAGAGGCCATGTTGTCAATCTTCGATCAGGGGTCACCCGCACCCTGCCCCACGCCATTCAATCTGGCGGCTCACGTTCTGGGCCGCGCCGATCACGCGCCGGACAAGGTGGCCTTATCGATATTGCGCCCGAACGGCGCGCAGGACTGGACCTATCGCGATTTGAAAACTGCCGTGCTGGGCACAGGCGCGGGGCTGCTGCGGGCCGGGTTGAAACCCGGTGATATTGCCCTGATGCGGTTGGGAAACACGGTGGATTTCCCGATTGCCTATCTGGGGGCAATTGCTGTCGGCATCGTACCGGTGCCGACATCGTCACAACTGACGGAACCCGAAACCGCAAAGATGATCGACGAGCTTTCTCCGGCGGTGATTCTGCGTGATCCGGGCGTTGCCTGCGCCTCGCATTCCAAGCAGATCGGGCTGGACGCGCTGAAAGCGATGCGAAACCTGCCCCCGGCAGGATTTGAAGTGGGCGATCCGGAACGTATGGGCTATGTCGTCTATACTTCTGGAACCTCGGGCAAGCCTCGTGCCGTGGCCCATGCCCACCGGGCAATCTGGGCGCGGCAGATGATGGTAGATGGCTGGTACGGCCTTCGCGAGACCGACCGGCTGTGTCACGCCGGAGCTTTCAACTGGACCTATACGCTGGGCACCGGCCTGATGGATCCATGGACCATGGGCGCAACTGCCCTGATCCCAGCGCCCGGCACCGAAATCACGGCCCTGCCTGCCCTGCTGCGACAGCATGGCGCAACGATCTTTGCAGCGGCCCCCGGGTTTTATCGCAAGATGGTGCAAGGGCGCGATCGGATGGATCTGCCAGACCTGCGCCACGGCTTGTGCGCGGGTGAGAAACTGTCGCGCGCGCTGCACGAACAATGGCGCAACGCCAGCGGCACCGAGTTGTTCGAGGCTTATGGCATGTCCGAATGCTCTACCTTCATTTCCTCCAGCCCGGACCATCCTGCGCGCGGCGACGCATTGGGACAACCGCAACCGGGGCGTCGTGTGGCGATCCTTGGTCCTGACGGTCCGGTGCCGCAGGGACAAGAAGGCACTATCGCCATTCACCGCTCTGACCCCGGTTTGATGCTGACCTATCTCAACGCACCCGACGAGGTTGAAACGCGGATGCAGGGAGAGTGGTTTCTGACCGGCGATCAGGGGGCCATGACCGTGGATGGTCAAATCAGCTATCTGGGCCGCGACGACGATATGATGAACGCGGGTGGCTATCGCGTGTCCCCGGTCGAGGTCGAAGCCGCCCTGTCCCGATTTCCGGGCATCACTCAGGTCGGCGCCGCGGCGGTCGAGGTCAAACCGGACACGTTTGTGATAGCGGCCTTCTACACGGGCCCGGAAAAACTGGACGATGCGGCCTTGCGCACCTATGTCGAAGCCAACCTGGCGCGTTACAAACAACCACGCGCCTTCATCCATCTGCCAGCCCTGCCGACCGGCGGAAACGGCAAACTCCTGCGCCGGGCGCTGCCGGCCTATTTCGAGGCACCAACAAAATGACCCAGACCGTCAAGCTCGACATCCTGTCCGATCCGATCTGCCCGTGGTGCTATATCGGCAAGACTCATCTGGACAAGGCGCTGGCCAACGTACCCGACCACCCTTTTGTCATTGAATGGCATCCGTTCCAGTTGAACCCCGACATGCCGGCTGCCGGAATGGATCGGCGCGAGTATCTCGAGCGCAAGTTCGGCGGCAAGGACGGTGCCGTGCGAGCTTACGCGCCCGTGGTAGAACATGCCGAAAACGCGGGTCTGAAAATCGACTTCGAAAGCATGAAGCGCACACCCAATACTCAGGATGCGCATCGTCTGATCCACTGGGCTGGCATCGAAGGCAAACAGAATGCGGTCGTCGACGCGCTGTTTGACGCCTATTTCGTGCAGGGCCGCGACATCGGCGACCATGAGGTGCTGGCCGATATCGCAGACAGCGCCGGAATGGACGCTGCTGTGGTTATGAAGCTGCTGAAATCAGACGCTGACCGCGACGAAATCCGCAATCGCGATGCTCATTCCCGCAAAATGGGCGTGAGCTCGGTCCCAACCTTCATTGTCGCAAACCAACACGCAGTTCCCGGTGCCCAACCTCCTGAAATGTGGGAGAAAGTGATCGCTGAAATCATGTCTCAACTTGAGGGCTCCCCTGCAGAATAGCACAGAGGTCTGTGCAAAATTCCAGTCTGGCCTATGCCGACCCGCCGTGATAGCGCGAACGGGTTAGGAGTTCTTCATGGCCAATCGCATGTCGAAGGCAGAATTCATTGCACTGATTGCAATGATGTTCGCCACCATCGCCTTTTCGATCGATTCAATGCTGCCTGCGCTACCCGAGATCGGCGCGCAACTCAGCCCCGATGACGTCAACCGTGCCCAACTGATCCTGACGTCATTTGTGTTGGGCATGGGGATCGGCACGTTTTTCACCGGCCCTCTCTCGGATACGCTGGGACGCAAGCCGGTTATTTACGGCGGCGCGGCTTTGTACATTGCAGCCTCAGCGGTTGCATGGGCCAGTTCTTCACTGGAACTGGTCTTGATTGCACGTGTGGTTCAGGGCCTGGGCGCCGCAGGTCCGCGCGTGGTGGCCATGGCGATTATTCGCGACTTGTATTCAGGCCGCGAAATGGCGCGTATCATCTCAATAGCGATGATGATTTTCACGTTGATACCTGCGGCGGCACCGATGCTGGGCGCCGGTGTGATCGCTTTGTTCGGATGGCGCGGAATCTTTGTATCCTTCATTCTGTTTGCGTTGATCATCATTTCCTGGATGGGCCTTCGGCTGCCGGAATCTCTGGCCCGTGAAAACCGTCGTCCATTCCGCATTCCGTTGATGTTTTCCGCCACGAAAGAGATGTTTGCTCATCCGACCGTGCGCCTTTCGATCATGGTTCAGACCCTGTGCATGGGGGTGCTGTTCACTATGCTGACAATGGTTCAGCCCGTTTATGACGTAATCCACGACCGCGCCGAAAGCTTTCCATTCTGGTTCGGGTTCGTGGCACTGATGTCCGGGTCGGCCAGTTTGTTGAACGCGGCACTTGTGGTGCGTGTGGGCATGCGCCGGATGGTGACATGGGCGCTGGGGGGGCAAATCCTGATTACCACCTTTGTCATGACCCTGAACGCAGCGCATCTTTCGCCAGACGCCTCATTCGCACTGTTCGTGTTCTGGCAAACCATGGTGTTTTTCATGGCCGGCGTGACGCTGGGCAACCTGAACGCCATCGCAATGGAGCCGATGGGGCATATTGCCGGAATGGCAGCCTCGGTCATCGGATCGATTTCGACTGTACTGGCCGCCGCCATCGCCGCACCGATCGGGCTGTTGTTCGACGGTTCGATCACGCCTTTGACCTTCGGCATCCTGAGCATGTGCATTCTGGCCTTCGGGCTTATGCTGCATATGGGCCGCGTCGAAGAGCGTCTGCCAGCCTGATCTGTGCGACTCGTCAGAAACACGCTACCCTCGGCGTGAACCAAGCGGAGGGCTTCTGATGCGTGAATACTATGATCTGGGCAGCTATTCCTGTCCGGTAACGACCTCCGTTCCCGAGGCTCAGCTGTGGTTCGATCGCGGCCTGAACTGGACCTATGGGTACAATCACGAAGAAGCCGTTGTTTGTTTCCAGCGCGCCGCCGAACATGACCCCCAATGCGCCATGGCATATTGGGGCGTCGCCTACGCGGCGGGACCGAATTACAACCTGCCATGGGATTTGCAGGACGAGCGGGGACGCAGCAAGGCGCTGGCGCTGGCTTATGATGCCATGCAAAACGCCCTTCGACTGGCTGACGGCTGTACCCCTGTCGAGCAAGCTCTGATCCGAGCCCTCCCTGCGCGATATCCGCAACGAGATCCGGCAGAGGACATGCACCGGTGGGATCACGATTTTGCCGATGCGATGCGCGCAGCATTCGCTGCGCACCCCGAGCACGCGGATCTGCGCACGATCTACGTCGAGGCGCTTTTGAACCTGACGCCCTGGAAAATGTGGGACCTGCAAACAGGCCAACCGGCAGAAGGCGCTGCAACGCTTGAAGCGCAAGAGGCGTTGGAATGGGCCATGGCCAACGATCCGGCCGTCATGTCGCATCCCGGCCTGCTGCACCTTTATGTTCACCTGATGGAGATGTCGCCCACGCCGGAAAAAGCCCTGAAGGCCGGTGACGTCCTGCGCACATTGGTACCTGACGCGGGGCACCTGGTGCATATGCCGACACATATTGATGTGCTGTGCGGCCACTACCACAACGTGGTGCAGTGGAACGAAAAAGCCTCGGATGCCGATCTGAAGTATTACGAACGCGAAGGCGCGTTCAATATCTACACCGGCTACCGCCAACACAACTATCACTTCGCCATCTATGGCGCGCTGTTTCTGGGGCAGATCGAACCTGCCCTGCGCGCCAATCAGGGTTTGTGGGATACAACGCCTGAGGAGATGCTGCGCATCGAAAGCCCCCCAATGGCGGATTACTTTGAAAGCTACATGTCCATGGGGCCGCACATCCTGATCCGCTTTGGCCGCTGGGACGAGGCCAAGGCACTGGAACTGCCCTCAGACCCAGACCTGTTCCGCACCCTGACGGCCACAACACACTACGCGCGCGCCATCGCTCATGCAGCAACCGGTGATATCGCCAATGCCGAGGCCGAAGAAAATCTGTTTCTTGCCGCCAAAGAATGCGTTCCGGAAACACGCAGGCTGCACAACAACCGTGTGATTGACCTGCTGGAAATTGCGCGGGAAATGCTGCGCGGTGAGATCGAGTACCGCAAGGGCAAGTTTGAAATCGCGTTTGCCCATCTGCGCCGCTCGGTCGAGCTGGACGATACCTTGCCCTATGACGAACCCTGGGGATGGATGCAGCCCACCCGCCACGCGCTTGGCGCATTGCTGTTCGAACAAGGTCATGCGGCAGAAGCAGAGGCCGTCTATCGCGAAGATCTTGGCCTTGGCGGCTCGCTCAGCCGCGCTTCGATCCATCCCGACAACGTGTGGAGCCTGAAGGGGCTATACGATTGCCTCAAAGCCCGCGGGGAAAATGTTGAAATCTTACAGATAAAGCAACGCCTCGACTTGGCTTTGGCCCGCGCTGACCGCGCAGTTGCAGCGTCCTGTTTCTGTGCGCAGGCTGCAATGCGTGTTTAGGGAGGGATCGCGCTGCCGCGCGATGCCTCCGGCGGGGATATTTTTAGCCAGATGAAGCTGGGATCCGTTACTTCATCTGGCCGCAAATATCCCGGGGGAGATGCGCGGAACGCGCAGCGGGGGCAGAGCCCCATCTTGCCTGTCAACCAGCCTTGGTCTTCTTCTTTTCCGCGACCACTTTTTCAGCAAGGTCGCGGGCAATCGCAAAGGCCCCTTTGATCTTGTCGCTGTCTTTCTTCCAATCCCGGCGCACCACGATCTTGTTATCCTTGACCTTGGCCATGCCGCGCTGGTTCTGAATGAATTCAACCAATCCCTGAGGCGATGCGAACTTGTCATTATGGAACTGGATCGTCGCGCCTTTCGGGCCTCCGTCCAGCTTGGCGATGCCCGCCCGTTTGCACATGGCCTTGATGCGTACGACCAGCATCAGGGTATTCACCTCTTTCGGCAATTTGCCGAAACGGTCGATCAATTCCGCGGCAAAACCTTCCAGTTCCACCTTGGTCGACAGCGACGACAGGCGGCGGTAGAGGCCGAGACGAACATCCAGATCGGGCACGTAATCATCGGGAATCAGAACCGGCACGCCCAGATTGATCTGTGGGGCCCATTGGTCGTCAGCATCTGAAAGGCCCTCCATCTCGCCGGCCTTGATCTTGGCAATCGCTTCTTCCAGCATGGATTGGTAGAGCTCGTACCCCACATCGCGCATCTGGCCAGACTGCTCTTCGCCCAGCAGATTGCCTGCGCCGCGAATGTCGAGGTCCTGGCTGGCCAGAGTGAACCCGGCACCCAGCGTATCCAGCGAGCCCAGAACCCGCAGGCGTTTCTCGGCAGTGGCGGTCAGTTTCTGTCGTGGCTTGGTGGTCAGATAGGCATAGGCGCGGGTTTTGGACCGCCCCACCCGGCCCCGGATCTGGTAAAGCTGCGCAAGACCGAACATATCGGCGCGGTGCACGACCATCGTGTTCGCCGTCGGAATGTCCAAACCGCTTTCCACAATTGTCGTCGCCAGCAGCACATCATACTTACCGTCGTAAAACGCGTTCATTCGGTCATCGAGTTCACCCGCCGCCATCTGCCCGTGGGCCACGACATAGGTCAGTTCAGGCAGCTGGCTTTTCAGGAACTCCTCGATCTCGGGCAGGTCCGAGATGCGCGGGACCACGTAGAAACTCTGCCCGCCGCGATAGTGTTCGCGCAGCAGCGCCTCTCGGATCGTGACCGCGTCGAATTCGCTGACATAGGTTCTGATCGCCAGACGGTCGATGGGCGGTGTGCCGATGATTGACAGATCGCGCACCCCGGTCAGCGACAATTGCAAGGTTCGCGGAATCGGGGTTGCGGTCAGGGTGAGAACATGGATGTCACTGCGCAGTTGCTTCAAACGTTCTTTGTGACCCACGCCGAAATGCTGTTCTTCGTCGATGATCAGCAGGCCGAGATTCTGGAACCGTATGTTCTTGGCTAGCAGCGCATGGGTCCCGATCACGATATCGACCGTGCCGCGCGCCAGTCCCTCTCGGGTCTGCTGCGCGTCTTTGGCCGACACGAAACGCGACAATTGCCGCACTTCCAGAGGGAAGCCGCGGAACCGTTCCCTGAAGCTTGCAGCATGCTGTCGGGCCAGCAATGTTGTCGGTGCCACGACCGCAACCTGAACGCCGGACATGGCGGCAACAAAGGCGGCGCGCATGGCGACCTCGGTCTTGCCAAAGCCGACGTCACCACAGATCAGCCTGTCCATCGGCGCGCCCGAGTGCATATCCTCCATCACCTCGGCGATAGCGCGCAACTGATCATCGGTTTCCTGATAGGGGAAACGCGCGCTGAATTCCTCCCACGCGTGCGGCGGTGGGTCCATCACGGGGGCTTTACGCAGCGCACGTTCCGCCGCGATGCGGATCAGCTTGTCCGCCATCTCTCGGATGCGCTCTTTCAGCTTGGCCTTCTTGGCCTGCCAGGCGCCACCGCCGAGGCGATCCAAAAGCCCTTCGTCATGGCCGTATTTCGACAGCAGTTCGATGTTTTCGACCGGTAGGTACAGCTTTGCTTGCTCGGCATATTCCAGCAACAGGCATTCATGGGCGGCTCCGGCGGCCGTGACGACCTCCATCCCCATGTATCGACCGATGCCGTGATCCACATGCACCACCAGATCACCGGGGCTCAGGGATTGGGTCTCGGTCAGGAAATTCTCGGCCTTGCGGCGCTTTTTGGGTTGGCGGATCAGCCTGTCGCCCAGAACGTCCTGTTCCGCAATCACCGTCAGGTCAGGCGTCTCGAAACCGTGTTCCAGCGCCCAGACGGCAAGGTGCAGGCCGCGCTTTCCGATGCGCGTTCCATTGGCAATGGGAATCGCCTCGGCCAGACCTTCATCCTCGATCAGGCCGGTCAGACGTTCGCGCGCACCTTCTGAATAGGACGCGATCAGCACCGGACCTTTGTCAAGCTTGGCGGTGATGTGGCTGGCCAATGCACCGAACAGGCTGATGCTTTCCTGCTGACGTTCCGGGGCAAAGTTGCGCCCGATCCGCCCGCCCGCATCGATGACACCCGGGCCAGAGGCCTGCGGCAAGGGGCTGAACTGCATGACACGCCGATCCGCGACGGCCGCCTCCCACGCGGCATCATCCAGATACAGCAGCCCCGGAGGTGTGGGCTTATAGACCGTATCCATGCGGGATCGGTTTTCCAGCGCCAGACGCCGGGTTTCGTATTGATCGGCAATCGTATCCCAGCGCGCAAGCCGCGCGGGCGTGACCTGATCGTCCACCGTGATCGTCGCATCCGGCAGGTAGTCGAATAGAGTTTCCAGTTTCTCATGAAAGAACGGCAACCAGTGCTCGATGCCCTGATGTTTGCGGCCTGCTGTGACGGCCTCGTACAGCGGGTCGTCAGTGCCTGCCGCGCCGAACTCAATCCGATAGTTCTGGCGGAACCGCGTGATGGCAGCATCATCCAGAATGACCTCGGACACGGGCGCAAGTTCAACCACGTCCAGCTTTTCGGTCGTGCGCTGAGACACGGGATCAAAACGGCGCGCGCCGTCCAGTACGTCTCCGAACAGGTCCAGACGGACGGGGCCCGATTCACCCGGCGGGAAGATGTCGATGATACCGCCGCGAATGGCGTAATCGCCCGGCTCCATCACGGTGGGGCTTTGCGTGAAGCCCATGCGCACCAGGAAGTTGCGCAACGCGGCCTCATCAATGCGCTGATCGACGCGGGCGGTAAACGCCGCCTCGCGCAGCACGTCTCGCGCCGGGACGCGTTGCGTCGCCGCATTCAATGTCGTCAACAACACGAATTTCTGCGGCATCTGGTGAACCAGCGCCGCCAGCGTGGCAACACGGGCCGCTGAAATGTCGGCATTGGGGGACACCCGGTCATAGGGCAGACAATCCCAGCCCGGAAACACGAAGACCGGCATGTCGGGGGCAAAGAAGGCCAGCGCGGCGCGCATCGCCTCCATCCGCTTGTCGTCACGTGCGACATGGGCCACCGGCCCGTTGCTGCGGGCAATTTCGTTCAGCACAAGCTGCGCGTCAAACCCTTCAGGGGCGCCGCCAACTGTCACGTGGTTCGGAGCCTTCATCGCCTCGCCTTTCAGATTTTGCTATCCCAGAACGCCAATCGAGATGTTCTGATACATGCCCCAGAACGAAGTGACCAGTATCGAGATCATGCCAATGATCTGGGTATAGAGCCGGCAGCGCGCAATGGTTTTCGAAACGGAATCGAGCGTCAGTTCCTGCCGCCGCAATCGTCGCGCGTGCACGATGTTCACCACCAGAACAAGCGTCAATGGAAACAGAAGAAGGAACACGGCCTGCGCGAATTCAACACCGTAATAGAACCCAAGCGTGGCCAGACCAGTGAACAGAAAACACCCGAATGCCAACAGGATGGTGCCTGACATGTCGACGATCAACAGGATCCGGTTGGTGTGTATGCGCACGATGTCCAGAAGGTCGATCTCGACCTGCCCGCCAATGCGTCGGGCACGCACCACCAGATCGTAGGGAATGCCCATTACCCAGTGACTCGCCGATGACCAGACAACCGCCAGCACGATCCAGAACCAAAGATTCGAAAAGCTGCGCATGTCGATGACTTCAAAGATCGAAGAGTACCAGTCCAAACCCAACCCTTTATTCAAACCACTCAGGGAGGTTCTGCCACGCTGCCGCGTCCATTGATACCCTTGAGACCTTTGTGAATTCATGCCACCCAATGCACGAATGTTCAAGGAGAACGCGCCATGAAACCGACCATTGCCCCCTATCCCATGACCCGCTTTCGGCGTGCCCGTCAATCCCAGGCAATCCGCGGACTTGTGCGCGAGAATGTCTTGACCACGGACGACCTGATCTGGCCCGTTTTCGTCCGCGACGGTGAAGGGGTTGAAGAACCCGTTCCCTCGATGCCGGGCGTGGTTCGCCGGTCGGTGGATCTGATTGCAAAAGCGGCCGTCGAAGCGCAAGCGCTTGGAATCCCGGCGATATGCATCTTTCCCTACACGGATTCCGCGCTCAAGACCGAGGATTGCGCCGAGGCCTGGAACCCCGACAATCTGTCGAACCGGGCCATCCGGGCGATCAAGGCGGCAGCCCCTGACATTGCAGTGATGACGGACGTGGCGCTGGACCCGTACAATATCAATGGTCATGACGGCTATGTCGTCGACGGCGAGATCGTGAATGATCAGACCGTCGAAGCGTTGGTCAAGATGACCCTTGCCCAGGCCGATGCCGGTGCCGACATCATCGGACCGTCGGATATGATGGACGGCCGGATCGGGGAAATGCGCCGCGCATTGGAAGGCGCCGGGCATCACAACGTGATGATCCTCAGCTATGCCGCGAAATACGCCAGCGCTTTTTACGGCCCCTTCCGCGACGCCGTCGGCGCCTCGGGCGCGCTGACCGGTGACAAGAAAACCTATCAGATGGACCCGGCCAACTCGAACGAAGCCCTGCGCCTGATCGAACGCGATCTGACCGAGGGCGCGGACATGGTGATGATCAAACCCGGAATGCCCTATCTGGATATCTGCCGTCGTGTGAAAGACAGCTTTGGTGCGCCCACTTATGCCTATCAGGTATCGGGGGAATACGCGATGATCCAGGCGGCCGCGCAGAATGGCTGGATCGACGGAGAGAAGGCGATGCTGGAAAGCCTGCTGGCCTTCAAACGCGCCGGGTGCGACGGTATTCTGACCTATTTCTCGCCTCAGGTTGCCCGCATCCTACAGGGCTAAAACCCCGAAGAGTCGCAACTTTTCGCCGACATCCCCCCTTGAGCGGGCAGCTTTCCCGTGACACAACGCCCTAATCGGCGTATCCTTGCCGGCAAGATCGGGATCACCCGACACATCAGGCACAGTTACAGAGAAAAAAACCATGAGCAGTTCCAACTCCCCCCGACTGAACCGTCGCGGCTTTGCCTTGGGCATGGCAGGCCTGACCCTGACCGCTGCCTGTGGCAACGGCGTCGGCAATTCAAACTCGGCCAACATCGATGCCCGCGTCGATGCCACGCTGACCGAAATGTACAGCCGGTACCCCAACACCGTGGAAATCGCGAACAAAGCCAACGGCATGTTGGTTATGCCCCTGATTACCGACGCCGGATTGATCTTCTTTGGCGGAGCCTACGGCCAAGGCGCGCTGCGCATCAACGGCGCCACGGTCGATTACTATTCTGCAATTTCCGGAACCGCAGGTCTGCAAATCGGTGCGCAGCAATATGCGCATATCCTGTTCTTCATGACGGAAGATGCCCTGAACGATTTTCGCCGTTCCAGCGGATGGACAGCCGGTGCCGATATTGGATATGTGGTTGACGCAACCGGGAATTCCTTGTCCACGGACACGACAACACTGCGTTCGCCGGTGCTGGCGGTGGTCTTTGGCCAGGCCGGTCTTAAATTCGGCGCGACCGTCGAAGGTACGAAATACACCCGCATCATTCCGTAACCCGGATTACCACTTCCCCCTCAAACGGCCCCGTCGCAGCGTAACACTGCGGCGGGGCACTCGTTTTAACCCTTTCCACGCAGGTTCTTGCCGCGTTCCTCTTTCGGTCAGACCCACCATCCTCTAGTCTTTGTCCAACCTTCATCTGAATAAGAATCTGGGGCAGTAATGGGTCTTGTTTTCCGCTGGCTGGTGCGCATCGCGTCGGGTTTGATCATTCTGATCCTCGCCGCCGTGGGCCTTGTCTATTTTCTGGCCAGCCAATCCCTGCCGGACTATGACCAAACGCTTGCGGTCGACGGTCTGACCGCCCCGGTCGAGATCGTGCGCGACACCGCCAACGTGCCGCATATTCTGGGCCAGACCGATCCCGATGTGTTCTTTGGTTTGGGATATGCCCATGCACAGGACCGACTGTGGCAGATGACCGTCATGCGCCGTACCGCGCAAGGCCGACTGTCCGAGGTGTTTGGCCCGCGCACGCTTCACATCGACAAGCTGCTGCGCAGGTTGGACCTTTACGGGCTGGCCCACCGCTCGGTCGAGGTGCAGGACGATTATACCAAGGCCGCCTTGCGTGCCTATTCCGCCGGGGTCAATGCCCGCCTGACCGAGATCAACGAAGAGGCGCTGGGTCGCGGCGCACCCGAGATGTTCCTGTTCAACGTGCCGGTCTCGCCCTGGCAACCGGGTGACAGTATCGCGATGATCAAGCTGATGGCGCTGCAACTGTCAGGCCACCTGACCGATGAAGTTCTGCGTGCGCGTACATCCCTGATGCTGAACAACCCCGAACGTCTGGCCGATATCCTGCCCGACGTTCCCGGACCAGGGATCGCGGCGTTGCCGGAATATGCCGCCCTGTTCCCAAATCTTCCGCGGTATGCGGCGGGAACGGACGTTCCCGACACACCTCTTTCGCCCCTTCCCAAACGTGGTCTGGCCGGAGCTTCAAACGCCTGGACCGCCGCCCCGTCGCGTTCTGCAAGTGGCGGAACCCTGTTGGCCAATGACCCTCATTTGGGTTTCACTGCGCCCGGAATTTGGTACCTGGCACATCTGGGCCTGGAAAAAGGCGGTGTCATCGGGGCCTCGATCCCCGGTGTGCCCGCCATCATGACCGGACGCAGCGACCGGCTGGGATGGGGGCTTACATCCTCGTATCTTGACGATCAGGACGTTCATATCGAGCAGCTGAATCCTGACAACCCCGAGGAATACCTGACCCCGACCGGCTTCAAGGAATTCCAGACCCGCCCTTCGATCATCGAGATCAAGGGGGAAGCTCCGGTTACGCTGACCCTGCGCTGGACGGAGAACGGGCCGGTGCTGCCGGGCACGGATTACAAGCTGGAAACCATCACGCCGCCGGGCCATGTGGCATCGCTGTCCTGGACGGCGCTCAGCCCGCGGGACACGTCGATGACGGCGTCCATGGCGCTGATGAACGCCGACAACGTGGACCAGGCCATCGCGGTCGGTGAGCAGTTCACCGCGCCTTCTCAGAACCTGTCGCTGGTCGACAAGACGACCATCGGGATGAAGCTGATCGGCGCCATGCCTCGGCGTGATCCGCAAAACCAAAGCCGGGGACGTATCCCCTCGCCCGGCTGGATCGAGGCCAATCGCTGGCAAGGCCGCCTGCACTATGCCGACAACCCGGAATTCGTGGCCCCCGTCGGCGGTGTTCTGGGCAACACGAACAACAAGATCATAGACCGCCCGTTCCCGGATCACGTTTCGTATGAATGGGGCGATACGCAGCGCGTGCATCGCTGGGAGCGCCTGATGCAATCGCGCGAGGTGCACACCCGCGACAGCTTTATAGAGGCACAGCTGGACACGGTCAGCTTTACCGCGCGGTCCCTGCTGCCGCTGATCGGTGCCGATCTGTGGTTCACCGGGGCGTCGGCCCCCGAAGGTACGCCGGAACGCCAGCGTCAGATCGCGCTGTCGCTGCTGGCGGACTGGAACGGTGAGATGAACGAACACCTGCCCGAGCCGTTGATCTATGCGGCCTGGCTGCGCGCGCTGCAAATCCGGCTGATTTCGGACGAGCTTGGACCTCTGGCCAGCGAATACAAACATGTCGAACCGCTGTTCATCGAACGGGTCTATCGCGACATTGACGGCGCTGGTGTCTGGTGCGACGTGATTCAAAGCGCACCGGTCGAGACATGCACCGAGATGGCGCGGCTTGCGCTGGACGACGCGTTGATCTGGATCACAGAACGATATGGCAGCGCGCTTGAATCCCTGCGTTGGGGCGACGCGCATCAGGCAACTCATGACCATCCCGTGCTGGGCTCTGTCCCGATATTGCGGTTTTTTGTGAACATTCGCCAATCGACCAGCGGCGGCGACAACACATTGCTGCGCGGCCGAACATCGGGCGAAGGGCCTGATCCGTTCCAGAATGTGCACGGCGCCGGGTATCGCGGGGTTTATGACTTTGCCGACCCCAACAGCTCGGTCTTCATTACGGCGACCGGGCAATCGGGGCATTTCCTGTCGCGCTACTATGACGATCAGGCGCAGCTGTGGCGGCGTGGCGAATACATCCCCATGTCACTGGATCTTGATCTGGCCCGCGCCGCGGCTGTCGGGGTAACCAATCTGATCCCGCGATAATCCGCCTATTCGGCAAGTCCCCGCCCTGTTTGCCGGGGCATCGTGGCACCCACAGCTTTATTCGCCTAACATAACGGCACCGATCATGTGGGACCAAAAGGGGGCGAGTATGGCCAGCATTCGGGATACTCTGAATAACCTCGCGCGAGACTACGCAATAGCCTGGAGTTCGGGTGACCCCGATGCGGTTGCCGGCTTCTTCGCGTCAAATGGGCAGGTCACCATCAACCGGGGCGATCCGATCGAGGGGCGCGCGGCGATCGCCGACATGGCCCGAAGTTTTTACGCGGATTTTCCGGATCTCGAGCTGCGTTGCGACATGATGCGATGGGCCGGATCTCATGCCATATTTGTCTGGACCCGCGAAGGGCACCATTCCGTAACCGGCAATCACGTCACAGCGCGCGGCTGGGAAGAGTGGGAACTGACGTCAGATTACCTTGTACAATCATCATCGGGCTGGTTTGACGCTGATGACCATCAACGGCAGATTGACGGGGCTTGACTCAACGTCCGCTGGATGCGCGTTCTATCCTGTAGTCCCGCGGTATCCCCTGAGTGACCCGCGACCAGTCAGACGCTCGTGTCCGGGCCTGATGTGCATCGAAAGCCTGCTGATCTGCAAACACTTCTGACACGTTGAACCGACCCGGACAGGTCTGATCCTCGATCACGTCAAAGGATATGCAGCCCTGTTCCGCCCGGGTCAGTTTCACATGGTCCGGCAACGCCGCGCGCACCTCGTCCAGCCGGTCCGCAGGCACATCGATATGGCCGGTCAGGAACACTCTTTGGTCCGGCTTGTCAGACACGGACAGCCCTGTCGCGCAGTCTACAACGAGTCAAACTGAGCCGCCTGTTTATCGGTCCACAATACGGTGATGCGGAAACCGTCATCGGTTTGTTCTTCTGTACGCACCACATCCTGGCGGAACAACCAGGCCCGCTTGTCCCCGTCAGAGAAAGATAGATCCAATACCGCCTCACGCCGTGCACCTTGCAGATGCATCGCGATCTCGGACAGCAATGGAGCGATGCCTTCCCCGGTTACAGCCGAAATGGCCAATATCTCAGGATCTCGGTCCGCCCGCGCCAATGTCGCCTCGCGCTCATCGGCGCTCAGCAGATCTATCTTGTTCCAGACCTCAAGCCGGGGCCGCTCTTCATCAACGCCCAGTGAGGTCAGGATCGCCTCGACATCCTGCGCCTGCGCTTCTGTTTCCTCGTGGCTGATATCACGCACATGGACGATCAGATCGGCACCCAGGACCTCTTCCAGCGTGGCGCGGAATGCTGCGACCAGCTCGGTCGGAAGGTTCGAGATAAAGCCCACCGTATCCGACAGGATCACTTCGGGACCGTCGGGCAGTTGCACGCGGCGCATGGTCGGATCCAGCGTGGCGAACAGCATGTCCTTGGCCATCACCTCGGCCCCGGTCAGGTGATTGAACAGCGTGGATTTGCCCGCGTTCGTATACCCGACGAGTGCGACGATTGGATAAGGCACCTTGGCCCGGGCGGCGCGGTGCAATGTCCGGGTCTTGACCACCTTCTGCAACTGCCGCCGCAAGCGCACCAGTTGTTCGTCAATGGCGCGGCGGTCGGCTTCGATCTGGGTTTCGCCGGGTCCGCCGACAAATCCCAAACCACCGCGCTGACGTTCAAGGTGGGTCCACGCCCGTACCAGCCGCGTCCGCTGATAGCTGAGCGCCGCCATCTCGACCTGCAACACCCCTTCCCGCGTGCGGGCGCGATCGCTGAAAATCTCAAGGATCAACCCGGTCCGGTCGAGGATCTTGACCTTCCATGCCTTTTCCAGATTGCGCTGCTGTACCGGGGTCACGGGCCCGTCGATCAGAACCAGCTCAACCTCGTTGTCGCGGAAACGTTCACCAAGTTCTTCAATCTTGCCGCTGCCGAACAAATAGCCGGCTTGCGCGCGTTGAAGTCGCACGACTTCTGACCCGATCACGTCCAGATCGGGCAATGCGGCGGCCAGTGCCACCGCCTCTTCCAGCGCCGGTTCGGTGACACGGCGCTGTTCGTCTGATTTGATTTCGGGATGCAGCACCCAGGCCCGGGTGCGCGCCCGCTCATGCTCCATCAAGAGGCGTCTTCGCCCTCATACAGGTTGATCGGTTGTGATGGCATGATGGTCGAAATCGCGTGTTTGTAGACCAGCTGCGACTGTCCGTCGCGGCGCAACAATACGCAGAAATTGTCGAACCAGGTGATGACACCCTGCAATTTCACACCGTTGATCAGGAAAATCGTGACCGGAACCTTAGCTTTCCGTACATTGTTCAGGAAGGCATCCTGAAGATTCTGTCTGTCCGAAGCCATATTTTTATAATCTCGCCATTGTTCTTGCTACGCGCTGCGGACCAACGCGCTCCCTCTGGCAGAGTATGGAGTGCTACGCACAGATATTCCAGATGAAAAATCAGGCGTTAGCCGCCGCGCGATGTGCCCGGCTCAATCCCGCCAAAGCGACGGGGTGATCAGGGCGATGATCGCCAGCGTTTCCAGACGCCCGATGACCATGGCCGCGCACAGCGTCAGCTTGGCGCTGGCAGAAAGATCGATCAGGCGAATTGGAACGTCCGTGGCCAACTCGATCAGCGGACCCGTCGTGCTGAGCGTGGCCACGCTGAGCACCATGGCCTGTTCAAACCCTGTCCCCATCGCGGCAAGCAATAGGTTGAAGACAGCAAGGGTCAGCGCAAAGAGCATCAGGAAGATCCAGGCGATGAACGCCCCACCGCTTTGAATGCGGCGATTACCTCCCCCCGCACCGCTGACGGACGAGGGATAGATCAGGCGGTCAATCTCTCGTGCGCCGTTCAGATACAGCGCGAAGACCCGCAACAGCTTGACCCCTCCGGCCGTCGTCGCGACGCCTCCGCCGATCAATGCCAGCCCCATCAGCAGCAAACCGGGCGTTCCCAAACCCGACAGTTGCTGTGCGTCGTTCCAGTTCGCGCTTTCGAATCCAGCCGTCGTCAGGAAAGCCAGAACGGTGAACAGCATCCCCCAGATGACCTGCAAGGCCTGCAATGGTTCCAGTTGACCACCGATTTCCGTCACGCCCGCGACAACCCGGAAGAACAACAGGATTGCGACGGCCAGGACAATCATCAGACCGATGCGAAACTCCGGATCGGTATCCAGACGGGAATAGCCCGTTGTTGCGGTATCCTTCGAAAAAGTCAGGCGCGAGAGAGCAAAGAACAGGAACAGAAACAGGATGGCTTCCCCCGTAAACCCGGCCTGCGCCCCTTCCATGCCCCCGACCGGAGAGATGCCGGACGTGGCCATCACTGCCATCGCATGGCACACCGCCGTCAGACCGACTTCACCGGCAATCAACAGAAGAACCCAGATCACGGACGTCAGCCCGACATAGACTGGCGTCAGGGTTCTGGCGACGCGGATCAGACGGCCACGCGGGTCCGCGCGTTCGCTCTGCGCCACCCCTGACACCGGGCGCCCCGGCTGCCCTTTGGCAGTGACTTCGAACCCGCCAAGCGACAGCGGCGCAAGGATCGCCGCGGCGGCGATCCACATCAGCAGCCCCCCCATCCAACCGACCATGGCGCGCCACAAATGCAACGGGGCCGTCAGACGGGCCGGATCCGGAAACAGATCCGCCCCCGTGGTCGTCAGAGAACTGACCATATCGAAATAGGCGTTCAGAAAGGTGGTCGTTCCAAGCGCGTCGTGAAAAGGGATCGCAAGAAATATGGGCAGCAGCGTGAAACAGGCCAGCATCACCGCCAACTGCCCCAATGTGCCGCGCCGGGGTATGCGGTTGGAGGACGCCATCGCGATGGTCGCAACCAGAAACAAGCCCAGGATCCCGGAATACAGAAAGGAACGTGACGTGTCGTGATCGTCCAGAGCCAACGCATAGATCGCCGGAATCCACATGGTCAGGGATGCAATACCCCAGATCAGCAGGAACAACGGCAACCGCCGCAACAATCCAACCCGTTGTGTCCCTGCATGCGCCATCAGAAGAAATCGATTGAAACCTGCATCAGGCGTTCAACCTCTGGCACGTCTTTGGCCATGGCAAAGATTGCGACCACATCTTTTTCATCGATCCGCAGACTGCCGGTGGGTCGCAGAACCTCGTCTCCCTTGCGGACCGCGCCCACAAGCACACCTTCCGGAAAGTCGATATCGCGCAGACGTTGCCCGGCCATAGGCGAGGTCGACAGAACCTCGGCCTCGATCACCTCGGCCTCGGCATCCCCTATTGAATAAACCTGACGCACCCGCCCATGCCGGATGTGCCGCAGGATCGAGCTGACGGTTGTCGCCCGCGGGTTGATATAGGCATCGATCCCCAAAGGCCCCATCAGGGCCACCATGCTGGGGTCGTTGATCAATGCAATCGCCAGAGCGCACCCTTCGGCCTTGGCACGCACCGCAGCCAGCATGTTCGTACGGTCGTCATCCGTAACTGCCAGCATCGCATCGGCCCGTTCGATCCCCGCCTCGCTCAGCAACCCGGCATCCAGCCCGTCGCCATGCAGCACGATCGTCCGTTCCAGAGCTTCGGCGGCGAGTTCAGCGCAACGGCGGTCGCGTTCGATGATCTTGGCCCGCACACGGCTTTCGCGTTCTTCCAGCGTTCTGGCCACTTCCAGCCCGACATTTCCACCGCCCACGATCACCACGCGATCCTGCCGCTTCTGCGCCTTGCCGAACACCTCCATGGTGCGATCCACGTCCTTGACGTTGGTAAAGACATAGCATTCATCGCCCACGAACAGCTGATCCTCGGACTCGGGCGCAAACAGCGTGCCTTCGCGCCGCACCCCAACCACGATGGAACTGAGGGTCGAGAACAGATCCGTCAGCTGCCGCAACGGCGTATTGACGATCGGGCAATCCTCTTCCACCCGCACCCCAAGCAGCTGCGCCTTGCCGTCCATGAAAATCTCGGTGTCAAAGGCGGACGGGGCCGACAGGCGGCGCATGGCGGCAGCGGCAACTTCGCGTTCGGGGCTGATCACCACATCAATCGGCAGATGATCGCGACGGTACAGATCCGAGTGGATCGCCTCGAGATAGGATTTCGACCGCAGGCGCGCGATCTTGCGCTGGATCGAAAAGACCGAATGCGCCATCTGGCAGGTGACCATGTTCACCTCATCCGAATGGGTGGCGGCAATGATCATGTCAGCGTCACGGGCCCCTGCCCGTTCCAGCACGTCCGGGTAACTTGCAAACCCGGCGATCCCCTGCACATCAAGCGTTTCCGTCGCCCGCCTTACCAGGTCGGGATTGTTGTCCACGACGGTAACATCGTTCAGCTCGCCCGAAAGATGCCGCGCGATCTGCCAGCCGACCTGACCCGCACCGCAAATAATGACCTTCATGCTTCTGGCCCTTCTGCCTGAAAGGATTGAATGACAGATGCCCCCAGAGCGGTCAATTGAATTGTCATCGCAGCCCGGCTGCGGCATGATAAGCATATGAAAACGCTGTTTCCTATGCTGTTACCTTTGATGGTGCTGTCTTCTTGCGGACCACTTTCGCTTTACTATCGCGAAGGTGAAACCGTATCGCGCCTGCAAAAAGAGACCACTCAGTGCCAGCTGAAGGCGGTCAAAGAGGTGCCGGTAGCCAATCAAATCCGCCAAAGCCCGCCAACCTACTGGCCGGGGCGGACCTATTGCGACGGCAGGGGGCGTTGCTATCAATCGCCCGGTTGGTGGCAGCCCGGCCGTGTTTATACCGTGGATGTGAATCAGGGCCTGCGCAATACGGTCGAAGCGCAATGTATGGCCCAAAAAGGGTTTCGACCCGTCAGCCTGCCGCCGTGCAAGCAGAACGTGAAATCACGCGTGCCAGCGACGCGAACAACGACTTTGCCACCGCTCAACAGCGCGTCGTGCTTTGTGAAATTCGATGACGGCTCGTTTCAGATCATAACGCCCGGTCAGGCCGGCTGAGGGCGTGCGACCGGCAGATTATTCTACCGGTTCAGTTTCATCGATTTGTGCCACACGCGCGCCGGATTTGTTCGAAGTCACCACGCCCAGCGATTTCAACTTCCGATGCAGGGCACTGCGTTCCATGCCTACAAAGCTGGCCGTGCGGCTGATATTTCCGCCAAACCGGTTGATCTGTGTCAGCAGATATTCTCGCTCGAACGCCTCGCGGGCTTCGCGCAGCGGCAAGGTGGCCAGCGCGCCAGACAACACGACGCGGCCTGAATCTTCTGCCTTGTCTTCTTCGTTGGGCAGCTCGCGCGCCTCGATCGGGCCGGAGCCATCGCCAAGGATCAGAACCCGCTCGATCAGATTCTTGAGCTGACGCACGTTGCCGGGCCATGTCATCGTCTGCAACAGAGCAACGGCCTCTTCCGACAGTTCCCTGATCGGCAAACCCTGAGTTTCGTTGCACATCTCGATGAAATGCTGCGCCAGAACCGGGATATCTTCGCGCCGGTCTTCCAATGACGGCACGGCAATCGGGACGACGTTCAGACGGTGGTACAGCTCTTCCCGGAACCGTTCCGCCACGATTTCTTCGTCAAGATCCTTGCTTGTCGACGAGATCACGCGAAGATCCACGCGCACCTTGTCACTGCCACCTACACGCTGGAATTGCTGATCCACCAGCACCCGCAGGATTTTTGACTGTGTCCCAAGGGGCATGTCGGCGACTTCGTCAAAATAGATCACGCCTCCATGTGCCTCTTCCAGCAAACCCGATTCCACGCCGCGTTCCGCCGATTCCCGACCAAACAGCACCTCTTCCACACGTTCGGGTTCGATCCCAGCGCAGTTTACCGTGACAAATGGCGCGTTGGCACGATTGGAGTGGGCATGGATGTACCTTGCTGCAATCTCTTTGCCGGACCCCGCAGGGCCGCTGAGCATCACGCGGCCATTCGACTTGGTCACCTTGTCCAACTGCCCCTGCATGGCGCGGAACGCGGCGGATTTTCCGATCATGTCGGAATTGTTGACTTCTTTCCGCTTCAAAGACGCATTCTCGCGACGCAGGCGAGAGGTCTCCATCGCGCGGCGGATCACTACCATCAACTGGTCTATGTTGAACGGCTTTTCGATAAAATCATACGCGCCCTGCTTGATTGCGGCGACGGCAATTTCAATGTTGCCGTGGCCCGAAATAATCACCACCGGCACATCCGGGTTGTCGCGTTTCACCGCTTTCAGGATGTCGATGCCATCCATACGGCTGTCTTTCAGCCAGATATCCAGGATCAACAACCCCGGCGGTTCAGAGTTGATTGACGCCATGCACTCGTCCGAGTTGGCCGCCAGCCGGGTTGAATAGCCTTCGTCCTCCAGAATGTCGGACACCAGCTCGCGAATATCGCGCTCATCATCTACGATCAGAATGTCACTCATCTTTGGCCTGCTTTCAGTTTGTTGGTTCTAATTGCCTGCTTCTGTGGCGCTGCCGTTTGGGACACAGTAACCCCCGGCAATCGGATCACGGCCATCGCGCCAAAATGGTCCTGTCCGTCAAATACCGGCGCATCCTCGAGGGTCAGCGCGCCGCCATGCTCTTCAATGATCTTCTTGACGATGGGCAGGCCCAGCCCCGTCCCTTCGTCACGTGTCGTTACATAGGGCTCAAACAGCCGTGCCCGATCCTCGGGCAGACCGATCCCGTTATCTGCAATGGTTATGACCGTACCCGCATCATCACTGGTAACCGCCACTTTGATCTGTGGCTGAAGGTTGTCGGGCGCCCCTTTTTCCTTAAGGGTTACAATAGCTTCCCCGGCATTCTTGATGAGGTTGGTAAGCGCCTGATTCAGCATGGTTGCATCCACATCGGCCATGATGGGCTGTTGCGGCAGATCGGCATCGATCTGCACCTCCGGCTGCCCGGCCTGTTGCAGCAGAACCGCCTCATGCACCAGATCAACAAGGTTTTCTTCCCTGCGTTCAGGTTCAGGCATCCGTGCAAATTTCGAGAATTCATCCACGATGCGACGCAGATCGTTGGTCTGCCGCACAATCACGTTCGTCATCGAATCCAGGCTGCTGCTGTCTTCCTCGTCCAGCTTTCGCGAGAACTTGCGCTTGATCCGTTCCGCGCTCAGCTGGATCGGGGTCAGAGGGTTCTTGATCTCATGCGCGATGCGGCGGGCCACATCACCCCAGGCCGCCATCCGTTGGGCGCTGACCAGATCGGTGACGTCGTCGAAGGCAACCACGTAACCTTCCAGGCCGCCATCTTCTCCGCGACGGATGGCCATGCGGACCAACAGGTTCTCAAGCCGCCCCTTGCGGGTCACTTTGATTTCGCCCTGAACGGCCTCTTGCCCGCTGTCCTTCAGACTTTCGAACAGGGGCAGAAATTCCGGCACCGCAATGCCGATGGCCAGATGCTGCTCGCCCCCGGTCCAATCCAGCAACCGCTCGGCCGAACGGTTCACGAATGTAATGCATCCTTCCGGGTCCACCCCAACGACACCCGAAGTGACCGAGCTGAGCACCGAATCGAACAGACGGCGCCGGCTTTCAATTTGCCGCGTGTTCTCCAACAGCGTATCGCGCTGCCCTTTCAACTGCCGGGTCATCTGGTTGAAATACCGGCCCAGCATCGCGATTTCGTCGTCGCTGGCCTCTTCAATCACCTGGACGCTCAGATCACCGGCCCCAACCCGCTGCGCCGCGGTGGTCAACCGCCCCACGGGACGCGACAGCCGTTCGGCAAACCACATGCCCAGGGACATTGCCGCAAGGATCAGGATCAACGCAAAGCCCAGATACAACAGACCGAACTCGAACAGCACCCTGCCCCGTTCGCTTTCCAGTTGCTGGTAGAACTGCGCCGTTTCCTTGGTATCGTCCAGCAGCGTCAACAACTGCCCATCCACCTCGCGGCTGACATAGAGATAGCGATCCAGATAAGCCTTCAGAGGGACCAGCGCGCGGAACTCATTGTTGGGCCAGTCGGCGATGATCAGCAGGCCCTTGTCTGTGGCTTCTGCAATTTGCTCGGGGGTTGGGGCTTCGTAGTTGAACAGATAGGACCGGTCCCCGCGCGATTTGATTTCGCCACCACCGTCGATGACATAGGCTTCGCGCAGCCCCCGTTGAATCTGAGCCTGCCCCTGCGCCAGAACTTCGCGCAGTTCAGCGTCCGAGATATAGAAATCCAGCGATCGCGCATTGTCCAGATACCGTGCAAGAACAGACGCGTCTTGCGTTAAACCTCGGCGGTGTTCCTGTTCATACGCTTCTGCCGCCGTCAGCGAAGATCCCACAACCTGACGCACGCGGTCGGAAAACCAGCCCTCAAGCCCGATATTGACGGTCAACCCGGCAAAAATTGCCACGGTCACGGTTGGAACCAGCGCCAGCAGCGTAAACGCCCCGATCAGGCGCAAATGCAGGCGCGAACCCGCCGACTTGGCCCGACGTGCGGCAATCAAGCTGCCAACCTGCCCAAGCACAAGTGCTGCAACAACCAGAACGTATACCAGATCGGCCAACAGAATCAGCCGCAAGGTCGGTGCTGTCGCGCCAAGATCGAAAGGACCGATGACTAGGTAAGTGGCCAGCGCCAGAACGGGTCCCATGAGAACCAGGCCAAACGTGCCAAAATTGCGCAGTTTCCGTGATTTACGCCATCGACTGATCGATGGGATCATCCCGCTCTGTGCTCGGGTTGCCACTGTCTGCCCTCATCCTGATGTGCCGCTTGCGCGGCTTACCGCCATATATCGTGATCTTTTCCCAACAGATGCCGGGATGCCACGGTTTGTGTGGCGATATTACATCAGTTTGCGTCGACGTGTCACCTGAATATCGAGATCCGTAATCTTTTTCCGCAACGTATTTCTGTTGATTCCCAGCAAATCGGCACATTTCGCCTGATTTCCGCCAGTTGCGTCCAGAGCGATTTCGATCAGTGGGGCCTCAACTTCCCGTAAAATGCGCTGATACAGGCCCGGGGGCGGCAGAATGTTGCCGTGAAGGTCAAAATACCTCCGCAAATGTCGCTCGACCGAGGTCGAAAGCTTTTCGCGCTCACCGCCGCTCAGAACCGGTTCCGCCTCTGGCTGGCTGCCCAGCACCATTTCCACTTCGGCTTTGGTGATTTCATCAGCGCGGCTGGTCAGACCCAACCGGCGCACGGCATTCTCCAATTGCCGCACGTTCCCGGGCCAGGAATAGCGCCGTACCAGTTCCACCGCCTCGGGGCTGAGCCAGCGTTTGGTGCCGTTTTCCCGCTCTTCCCGCGCCAGAAAATGCTCGGCCAGCAGCGGTATGTCGTCCACCCTTTCGCGCAGTGATGGAACGTGGATCGTCGCCCCGCACAAACGATAGTAAAGGTCCTGACGGATGCGCCCGTTCTCCATCCCTTCGGTCAGGTCCGACTGGCTGGTGGCCATGAAGCGGGGAACGTGATCGCCCGGTGTATCCATCATACGGACGATGCGCGCCTGAACCTCATCTTCGATATCCGCGATTTCGTCTATCAACAACGTGCCGCCACGAACCCGTGCCATCACACGGGCCGGGCCTTCCAGATCGCGCAGTTCGGCAGCGGTGACAGTGACAAAGGGCAAGGTTCGACGGTCGGAAAAATCGTGAATGGCCCGCGCAATCAGTGACTTGCCCGTGCCGCTTTCACCGGAGATCATGACCGAGAGATCCGTGTTCATCACCCGGGCGACCAACCGGTACAGGGCCTGCATCACCGGCGTTCGCCCGACCAGTGGCAGCTCTTCGGGGCGCTCGTTTGCGCCCACGGCCGGCTCTGGCTGGGCGCGTTGTTTCTGATCCAGCGCCCGCGCCGTCCGTTTCATCAGATCCGGCAGGTCGAACGGCTTTGGCAGATAGTCATAGGCATCCGCCTCTGTCGCCTGGATCGCCGTCATGATGGTGTTTTGTGCGGAAATCACGATCACCGGCAAACCGGGGCGGTCTTCGGCAATCTTCGGCAGCATCTCAAGACCGTTTCCGTCGGGCATGACCACGTCGGAAATCACCACGTCCCCTTTCCCCTCGCCGACCCAGCGCATCAACGTGGTCAGTGATGAGGTCGCATGCACCTTGCACCCGGCACGCGTCAGGGCCTGTGTCAGAACAGTGCGGATCGTGCGATCGTCGTCCGCGACCAGTACGGTGCCATCCATCAGGTGCTCTCCTTCTTGTCCTCGATTGCGTCTCGCGGCGCGCGGCGCAGCGACAGTTTGAATACCGTTCGCCCGGGCACGGATTCGGCCGAAATCCAGCCGTCATGGTCCGAGATGATCTTGCTGACCAGCGCCAACCCCAGGCCGGTGCCGTTTTCCTTGCCCGATACGAAGGGATCAAAAATGTCGCCGCGGATGTCTTCTGGCAGACCCGGACCATCATCGATGATCTCGATCTGCAAGGGCAGCGAATGCCCTGACCCGTCACTGCGACGCAACCGGAAGGAATGTTCGAAATAGGTCCGCAGGCGGATCGTTCCGCCCTGCGGTCCTGCGGCTTCGGACGCGTTCCTGAGCAGATTCAGGATCACCTGAAGAAACTGATCCGGGTCTCCGTAAGCCAGCGGCAGCGACGGGTCGTAATCTTCGACGATCGTCATGTCAGCGCCAAATCCCAACAAAGCCGACCGTCTTGCGCGATCCAGCACATCGTGGATGTTGACCGGCTTGAAGTCGGGTTTCTGAAGATTCCCAAATTGCTCGACCTGTTCCAGCAACTTCACGATCCGGCGACTTTCGGCGACAATAAGGTCAGTCAGCTCAAGATCTTGCGGCGGTATATTCATGCTGAGCAACTGCGCGGCACCGGTGATCCCAGCCAGCGGGTTCTTGATTTCATGCGCCAGCATTTCCGCCATGCCAATGGCGGATTGTGCCGCGGATTTGACCGTATTCCCCCGCGTCATCCGACCTGCCAGTTCACGAGGCGAAATAATCATGATCATGGAGCCCGGATGCCCGACCAAAGGCGCAATCTGCAACGCGCATTGCAGCGGCGCCCGGCTACCCGACCCCACATCCACATCATTCACAAACAAAGGCGTGCCCTGCCAGCGGGCGCGCTCGAACGCCTCTTCCAACGGCGCGTCCACGGCGATCTGATCCCACACCGGATGGCCGATCACCGATTTGCGTGACGCGTTCAGAAACCCCTCACCCGCAGCATTCACATCGGATATCCGGTCCTGTTCATCAATAATGAACGCCGGAACCGGCAGCGAGTTCCAGATGCTGGCATCGGAATTCATGCCGCCACCTCGTCCGTATCGCTGAGCGCATCCGCCAACAGGCGCAGAACTTCCGCCGGATCGCGCGACGTTAGCACCGCCCGGCGCAAGGGCGCAGGCGTTGCGGCTTCGTCCATGTACCATCCCAGATGCTTGCGGGCGACACGCAGACCCAGATCGGCGCCGTAGAAATCCAGCATCGACTGATAATGCGCGCAAACCATATCAACCAGATCATGACCGGTCGGAATCTCGGGTGCCCCGGCCCCGTACAGGTCGTGACAGATTTGCGCCAACACCCAAGGCTTGCCCTGGGCGCCGCGACCAACCATCACCCCATCCGCGCCGGACTGTCGCAACGCGGTACGCGCGGCGTCAGTGTCCACAATATCTCCGTTCGCGATGACCGGGATCGATACGGCCTCTTTCACCGCCCGGATTGCTTGCCAATCGGCGTGCCCCTTGTAGAACTGACAGCGCGTGCGGCCATGGATCGTGACCATCTGAATGCCCGCGTCCTGAGCGCGGCGTGCCACGTCGGGCGCGTTCAACAGATTGTCGTCCCATCCCAGCCGGGTTTTCAGCGTCACCGGCAGATCGACCGCGCCCACCACGGCCTCGATCAGTGCCAGCGCGTGATCCGGCGTTTTCAGAAGGGCCGAGCCGGAATAACCGTTTGTTACCTTCTTGGCGGGGCACCCCATGTTGATATCGATCACTCGCGCGCCACGGTCGGCCACCTGACGGGCCGCCTCGGCCATCCAATGGGCCTCTCGCCCGGCCAGTTGCACGGCAGTGTTTTCCACATCCGCAGACAGTTCCGCCCGTTCCCGCACGCCGGGTTTGGCCTGCACCATCTCTTGACTGGCGACCATTTCACTGACGACCATACCCGCACCGAAACGCATCACCAGATCGCGAAACGGGCGGTCGGTGATTCCGGCCATGGGGGCCAGCAAAACAGGCGGTGCTATTTCCTTGTCGGCAAGGTGCAATGTCAACGTGCTTAATCCTTGGGCAGTTGTGGTTTTGATATCGTTTTCTGCGCATATGAACAAGAAAACGGCACGCGACAAGCCCGCAAAATCATCACATGCCTAATTTTTCATCACTTTACCATGGGTGATTGCCTCTGCATTCACCGCCGCCTAAACAAAGCCCATCACGAGGAGAGCGCGCACATATGACAACCGCCGCCATCATAGTTGCCGCCGGTCGCGGGTCGCGCGCCGGGGGTGGCGTGCCAAAGCAATGGCGCAGCCTTGCGAGCCGGCGGGTGGCCGATTGGACGATCGAGCGCTTTCGGGGACAGGTGGATCACATTGTTTTGGTGTTGTCCGACGAAGATAGCGCCGCATGGGAAGAATTCCGTGGAACGAACCTGATCCTAGCTTCGGGCGGAACGGATCGCGCGGGATCGGTGCGCAACGGATTGGCTGCACTGGCCGACCGGAATGTGCAGCGCGTTTTGATCCACGACGTTGCAAGGCCTTGCGTCACGCCCCGCATTATCAACGACGTTCTTAACGCCCTGGAAACATGTCCGGCGGCGGCACCCGGGCTGGCGGTGACAGATGCGCTTTGGGTTGGGCATGAACAGGCTGTGACCGGCACGCAGGATCGCAGCAACCTGTTCGCCGCGCAAACTCCGCAGGGGTTTCACTATGACGCTATCACCGCCGCCCACGCCACCCACCCGGGCGGCGCTGCGGATGATGTCGAGGTGGCCCGCGCCGCCGGGCTTGATGTCTGCATCGTGCCGGGCGATGCAGACAATCTGAAAATCACCCGACCCGAGGATTTTGCCCGGGCGGAACGCATAATGGGAACGGAAATGGATGTAAGGCTGGGCAACGGGTACGATGTGCACCGTTTTGGCGATGGCGATCATGTGATCCTTTGCGGTGTGAAAGTGCCGCATGACCGCGGACTGCAAGGCCATTCGGACGCCGATGTCGGAATGCACGCGGTCACTGATGCGATCTATGGCGCACTGGCGCAGGGCGATATCGGGCAGCATTTCCCGCCTTCGGATCCGCAATGGAAAGGCGCCGCCAGCGAGATTTTCCTGCGCCACGCGGTCGAGTTGGCAAAGCAGATGGGATACCGTATCTCGAACGTCGATTGCACGCTGGTCTGCGAATATCCGAAAATTGGCCCGCACGCAGTGGCAATGCGGGAAAAGATGTCTGAAATCATGGGCCTGCGTGCAGATCAGGTTTCGGTCAAGGCGACAACGTCCGAGCGGCTGGGCTTCACCGGCCGCAGTGAGGGCATCGCCTCGCTCGCCACGGCCTGTCTGGTGAAAGCATGAACACGGCACAGATGATCGGGACTGTCGGCGGCGTTGGTTATTTGCGCCCTGCCCCGGGCACCTGGGGATCGCTGGTGGCCCTGCCGATGGCCTGGGTATTGCACATGCTGGGTGGTTTCCCGTTGCTGGCCCTCGCAACGGTTGCGGTTTTTGTCGGCGGCCTCTGGGCCACACGCGTGATGACCGAAGATCAGGATGACCACGACCCGTCCGAAATCGTCATTGATGAGGTTGCAGGCCAGTTCATCGCGCTTTGGGCAATTTCCTATCCGTCCTGGGCGCATGGAATCGACATAACTGCGCTCTGGCCCGGTTGGGTAGCTGGGTTCATCCTGTTCCGTCTGTTCGACATCACCAAACCCGGCCCTGTCGGCTGGGCTGATCGCCGTGGCGATCCGATGGGCGTGATGCTGGACGACGTGATTGCAGGTATTTTTGCAGCCATCGGTGTGGTGGTTCTGGCAGGAATCGCACACGGAGTTCTGGGGCTATGAACGTGTCAGACCTGCTGGACCGCGCCAAGGCGCAAGGCGTGATGATCGCCACCGCCGAAAGCTGCACCGGCGGCATGGTCGCTGCGGCCCTGACCGACATTCCCGGCAGTTCTGCCGTTGTGGATCGGGGTTTCGTCACCTACACCAACGAGGCCAAACAGGACATGCTGGGCGTTCAGGCCGAAACGCTGAACGCGCACGGTGCGGTTTCCGAACAGGTCGCCCGCGAAATGGCAGAAGGCGCGCTGCGCAATTCACTGGCGCAACTTGCCGTCTCGGTCACGGGAATTGCAGGGCCGGGCGGGTCCGAATTCAAACCCGAAGGACGCGTGTGTTTCGGCTTGGCCATCAAGGGACGGTCGACGCATGTTGAAACCGTCGAATTCGGCGCCCCCGGTCGCGATGCCGTGCGGCGTGCGGCGCGTGACCACGCCTTGACTCTGCTGAACACGGCCCTTTCCGCAGGCGCCTAAACTTTCAGCACATGTCCGAAAAAAACGCTGCTTTTGAAGTCAGTTGAAAAAAGGCCGCCAAAACAGGCGCTTTTTTTCGCTTTGCCTCTTTTTTCTCCAACCGACGGTGGCTTGAAACGGCCCACACCGCTCACGCAGCGCCTATCCGTGCCGAGTTTCCACGGATAGGCGCACTCATTCGGAAGGGAGAATGGCCCATGAACGGAGCCGATACAGCCTGGATCATCGTAGCAACCGCGTTGGTCCTTTTCATGACACTGCCGGGCCTCGCCCTGTTCTATGGCGGGCTCGTTCGTGCCCGAAATGTCCTCAGCGTTTTCATGCATTGCTTTGCCATTGCCTGTTTGATGAGCGTCCTGTGGCTGGTCGCAGGGTATTCCATCGCGTTCGGACCCGGTGAAAGCGGGCTTTGGGGTGGTTTGGGCAAGGCCTTCCTCAACGGCGTCGACGTGGACAGCCTTGCAGGAACCCTGCCCGAGATCCTGTTCTTTGCCTTCCAGATGACCTTCGCCATCATCACCCCGGCATTGATCGTTGGCGCGTATGTCGAACGTGTGGGCTTTGGCTTTGTCCTGACCTTCTCGGCGCTGTGGATGCTGCTGTGCTATGCGCCCGTGGTGCATTGGATCTGGGGCGGCGGGATGCTGGCTGATGGCGGCATTCTGGGCGAGATTGGTGTGCGCGACTTTGCGGGCGGCATCGTGGTGCATGAAACCGCTGGTCTGGCAGCGCTGATCATCGCTGTCATCCTCGGGCCGCGCCGCAACCGCACCACTCCGCCGCACAACCCCGGTTATGTCATGGTCGGTGCCGCAATGCTGTGGGTCGGCTGGTTCGGATTCAACGGTGGTTCGCAATTGGCCGCCGATGGCGGTGCGGCGATGGCCCTGACCGTCACGCACCTTTCCGCAGCCACCGCTTCGCTGAGCTGGGCCCTGTGGGAGCGCATCCGTTTTGGCAAGGCCTCGATGGTCGGTCTGGTCACCGGCACAATCGCGGGTCTGGCCTCGATCACGCCGGCTTCGGGTTTCGTCGGTCCGGTTCAGGCCCTGATCATTGGCGCGGTGGCTGGTGTTCTGTGTCAGGAAGCCGTCAGCATCGTGCGCAACAAGTTGAATATCGACGACACACTGGATGTGTTCGCCGTGCATGGCGTCGGCGGTATCTTCGGCACGATCATGATCGCCCTGCTTGGCCTCGGCACCTGGACCGCGCAGTTGGGCGGGCTGATTGTCGTGGGTGCCTTTACGGCAGTTGTCACGTTTGTGCTGGTCAAACTGGTTGCACAGATCACGCCACTTCGCGTAGACGCCGAGACCGAGACAAATGGACTCGACCTGTCGGTACATGGCGAGCGGGCCTATGACATGAGCAGTTAAGCCCACCTTGGCTGCCCATCGCCCGTAAGGGCAAAAGCGGACCTCTTGGGGGTCCGCTTTTCTTTTGCCCAATCCCTCTCGACTCCGGCCCAAGGGTCGGGCTATCAGCCCGCAACGTGTTTTCAGCCCCGAGGTTTGCGCCATGATCCCCAGTTCCTTTCCCGACAGCACCGAAATCGCCCGCCTGACCGCCCGGATGCTGCTGGAAATCAAGGCCGTGCATTTCAACTCGCGGGAACCGTTCACGCTGGCCAGCGGGCTGCCCAGCCCAACCTATATCGACTGCCGCAAACTGATCTCGTATCCGCGCATCCGCTCGACCCTGATGGATTTCCTGACCGTCACGGTGATGCGGGATGCTGGCTTTGAGGCATTCGACAACATCGCAGGCGGTGAAACGGCGGGTATCCCCTTTGCCGCCATGGTCGCCGAACGCATGGCTCTGCCCATGACTTATGTTCGCAAGAAACCCAAAGGCTATGGCCGCAACGCCCGCATCGAGGGGGCGATGAGCGAAGGTGAGCGTGTATTGCTGGTCGAGGATCTGACCACCGATGGCGGCTCGAAACTGTCCTTTGTCGATGCGATCCGTGAAACCGGTGCCACCTGCGGGCACACCGCCGTCATTTTCTACTACGGCATCTTCCCCGAGACCGAGAAAACGCTGGGTGATCATGGCGTCAAGCTGCACTCGCTCTGCACATGGTGGGATGTTCTGGCCGAGGCCAAGGCGCAAAAGGCCTTTGACGACGAGACCCTTAGCGAAGTCGAGGCCTTTCTGAACGACCCGCGCGGCTGGCAAGAGGCCAATAAACCAGCGTAAACCTCTTGTGGAAGGATTGGGGATAAACCCGGAAGAATCGGGTAGATCGCCACGATATATGGTGACTTTCCCCACAATTCCTACATAATAAGCCACGCATACGCAGGTATCCAAGCGGTCTGGAAAGTTATCCCTAGGCTTTACCCCAAGTTAGCCACAGGTATTTCCAGATAGCTTGCGGTGGTGTTTCGCGTGTAGAACCTCGGAACGGGCAGCGGGGACAAAATGAACGAGATCAGCAGTATCGAGCAGGCAGCGGCACAGATTCAGAACGCCGAAACCATGCCGCATTCGATCGAGGCCGAGCAGCAATTGCTGGGCGCGATTCTGACCAATAATGACCTGTATGACCGGGTCGCCTCGATCATTGGGGCTGAACATTTCTATGATCCGGTCCATGCCCGGATCTACGAAGTGGCCTCGGCCCGTATTGCAAAGAATGCGCTTGCCTCGCCCGTGACGTTGAAATCCTTCATGGCCGAGGATGAGGGCCTGAAGGAACTGGGCGGTCCCGCCTATCTGGTCAAACTGGCCGGCGCTTCGATCAGCGCATTCGCAGTGCACGACTATGCCCAGATGATCTATGACCTTGCCATCCGGCGCGAGCTGATCCGGCTGGGCCGCGACATCTCGGACAAGGCGGCGCGGGTCGATGTCTCGAGCGAGCCGAAAGAACAGATCGTCGAGGCCGAGCAGCAGCTGTATCAACTGTCCGAACAGGGCCAGACCGAACAAGGCTTTCAATCCTTCCTCAAGGCGGTCACAGAAGCCGTCAACGTCACCAACGAAGCCTACCAGCGTGGCGGCGGCATGGCCGGGATTTCCACCGGTCTGGCCGATCTGGACAAGCAATTGGGTGGATTGCACCCGTCCGACCTGATCATTCTGGCCGGGCGTCCATCCATGGGTAAGACCTCGCTGGCGACCAACATCGCCTTCAACGTGGCCAAGGCCTACAAGCGCGGCACAAAGCCCGACGGAAACGAAGGCGCGATCGATGGCGGCGTTGTTGGCTTCTTCTCACTCGAGATGAGTGCGGAACAGCTTGCAGGCCGGGTTCTGGCCGAAGCCTCCGAGATTTCCAGCCACAAAATCCGTCAGGGCGACATGACTGAGGCCGAATTCCGGCGCTTTGTCGATGCGGCCAAAGAGCTGGAAGCTTGTCCACTGTTTATTGACGACACCCCTGCCTTGCCGATCTCGCAACTTGCTGCGCGGGCACGTCGGTTAAAACGGACGCATGGGCTGGACTTGCTTGTCATCGACTATCTACAGCTCTGCCGCGGTATGGCCGACAACCGCGTCAACGAGATTGCCGAGATTTCGATGGGCATGAAAGCCATCGCCAAGGAACTGAACATCCCGGTCATTGCGCTTTCACAGCTGTCGCGTCAGGTCGAAAACCGCGACGACAAGCGCCCGCAACTATCCGACCTGCGCGAATCCGGCTCGATCGAGCAGGACGCCGACGTGGTGATGTTCGTGTTCCGCGAGGAATACTACAAGGAACGCGAAAAGCCCGGCGATCACGAACTGGAAAAGATGGAAGAGTGGAAGCAGGCGATGGAACGTCTGCACGGCAAGGCCGAAGTCATCGTCGGCAAGCAACGTCACGGCCCCATCGGCACGGTCGAGTTGTCGTTCGAAGCTCAATTCACCCGCTTTGGCAATCTGGTCAAGCCCTGGCAACAGGGTGGTGAAATCGAGGGTTATTGATAGCGGACAGAACACCTGCCCCAGATATGAAACGCCAAGCCCTTTGGTGTTTTCCCTGCCCGGTGTTAACGTAACGGTGTCATTCAACCACAACGCTCCATTTCCGCCCGGAGACCCACAGTTTTGCCCGCGATCATATCGGAAATAAGATATCGCAACGGCCCGAACTTTGCCCCGGACGGAGATTTCATTGAAATCCGGGTTCCGACCGGAACCGATGTCACCGGCTTGCAGGTCGATGTTTACAACCCCAATGGCTCGGTGCGCAGCTCGACGGATGTCGATAACGGAACTATGACCACCGTGGGCGGGTTCGACTATTACGTGATTTCGGCGCGCATCAACCGATTTGGGGCGGTCTCTCTTTCGGATAATGGTTCGGTTCTCAGCTTTGTATCCTTCGACTCGCAGGTAACTGCGACACAGGGGCCAGCCAGTGGCCAGACCTCGACCCAGATCGGCAGCAACGGCACGGATGATACCGCGTCTTTGTCATCGAAGGACGGGGTGAACTTTGTTGAGGATCCCAATCCCAGCCCCGGCGCCCCCTGTTTTGTTTCGGACACCCTGATCCTGACGGACAGTGGCGAAATCAGAGTTCAGGATATCTGCCCCGGTGACAGGGTGATGACGACCGGAGGCGGATCGGCAGCCGTTCGGCTTGTGCTATCCCGGTCCCTGCGCCAAGCCGATCTGTTGAAATCACCCGAACTGCGCCCAGTCCGCATCACGGCCGGTGCCCTGGGGCACGGCCTGCCCCGCCGGGACCTGACGGTTTCGCGACAGCACCGAATGCTGGTCCGATCGGACATCGCGCAGCGCATGTTCGACACAAGGGACGTTTTGGTCTCGGCCATCCGGCTGACAGACCTGCCGGGCGTTTACGTGGATTACGATGCGACGCAGGTGGTTTACCATCACGTTGTCTGTGACCGTCACGTGGTTCTTTTTGCCGAAGGCGCGCCAAGTGAAAGCCTGTTTACCGGCCCCGAAGCCCTCAAATCCCTTCCGCCCGAAGCGTTGCACGAGCTTTTGCAGATTTTTCCGGATCTCGACTGCAATAAGGATATGAACCCTGCCGTCTATATCCCCAGCGGCAGGCGACAGAAAAAGCTGGTGGCCCGACATGTCCGGAACAGCAAGGCGATCGTAGATCAGGCCCTGTTCTAAGCTGTAGAACCAAGGCCATCGACCAAAGCGAAAACACCGATCCCTCCTACCACAGCAACGGATTGTTCAGCGCGGAAACGCATCGCGACGGGCCATTCAGCGGTTTCAGGTCAAAACCGTCCAGCGCCTGTCCCAACCAGCCGTGCGGATGGCTGAGTTTCAGCGGTGGCTGGGCAGTATCCTCGGTGATCTGCACAAAACCCGTTTTGCAATAATAGGCCGGGTCGCCATAGGTCAGTGCCACATCCACACCTGCGGCCCGCAAGCGATCCAGACCATAGGAAATCAGCGTCTGTCCAACACCTGTTTTTTGCCTGCCCGTTTGTACAGCCATCGGTGACAGGATGAACACATTGCGCGTATCCTGCAAAAACGTCATCCGGGAAAAAATGGCACAGCCAAGCAGCTCGTGATCCTGTTGGGCCGTGCACACCAGGATATCTTCAGGCGGCGTGCTGTTGACCAATTCGCCTACGAATGCGCCTATTGCCGCCCCCTCCTCTGGCCCTTCCGATGCGGAAAATACGTCTGCAAAAAAACGGATGATCTCTGACGGGTCCCGGGTCAAACCGGTAGAAAAATCCATGGCTTCCTCATGAGTTGACGCTGCGCCCGGTCTTTACCGGAACCGAACGATCCGGCTCCCAGGATCGCTTTAACGTTGATGTGAAGACAATCCCCAAAACCTGCAACCATGGCGGAATGCTGCCATTTCTTCCGGTTTTTTGGTGTTTTCCGTAACAACAGGCCAAACACCAACATAAACCGACAGGTAAATGCGCCATTCCCTCTTGACCTTGGACGGCGCAATGTCATGAACAGTGCCATGAGTACTGCACGTTTGACGATCAATCTTCAGGCGCTCGCCAGCAATTGGCGGGCGCTCGACGCGAAAACCGGGGTCGAAACCGGCGCCGTGGTCAAGGCCGATGCCTATGGGCTGGGTGCCGGGCCCGTCAGCGATACGCTGGCCGAGGAAGGCGTTCGCAAGTTTTTTGTGGCGGCCGCAGAAGAAGGCGCCGCTGTCCGCAAGGCGGTCGGCCCCGGCCCGATGATCTTTGTCTTTTCCGGCCATATGGAGGGCGACACAGACCTTCTGCGCGCCAACGACCTGACGCCGCTGATCAACTCGGGCGAGCAGTATCAGCGCCATATGGAGGCCCTGCCCGACCATCCCTTTGGCATTCAGCTGGACAGTGGAATGAACCGGCTGGGGCTGGAACCCGCCGACTGGGCCGAACTGCGCCCAAAGGCCGAGGCCCTGAAACCAGCCGTTGTCATGTCTCATCTGGCCTGCTCGGACGAGCCGGACCATCCGATGAACCGGCAGCAGCTGAAAACCTTCCGCGAGATGACAGACGGTATCGCCGCGCCGCGTTCTTTGGCTGCGACCGGCGGTTTGCTTTTGGGGCCCGAGTTCCATTTCGATTTCTGCCGCCCGGGCATCGGCCTGTATGGCGGCCTGCCCTTTGCGGATGCAAAACCCGTTGTCACCGTCGATCTGCCGGTCATTCAGGTGCGCAGATTGGCCGTGGGCGAAACCGTTGGTTACGGCAACAGTTGGGTGGCGCGCCGGCCGTCCCGTATCGCCACCGTCGCGGCCGGGTATGCGGACGGCCTGCATCGCGCCATCGGGGGCGGCATCGACACCTTCGCCGGCAATCAGCCCTGCCCGGTTGTCGGCCGAATCTCAATGGACCTGATCACGGTGGACGTCACAGATCTGCCGAAAGACCCGGAGCGCCTGCGCATTCTCAACGGTCATCAAACCGTTGACGATCTGGCCGAAGCTGCCGGTACAATTGGCTATGAGATCCTCACATCAATGGGCAATCGCTATTCGCGGGGCTATGTGGAATGAACCCGATCACCGCGCTCGGAGGTCTGGGCCGCACGGTTCTGAGCCTGCTTGCGGCTTTTGGCCGGGTGGCACTGTTCGCGCTTGATGCGATTTCGCATATCCTGCGTCCCCCCTTTTATCCGCGCGAATTTGGCATGGCCCTGCTGAACATCGGCTGGCTGTCCCTGCCCGTCGTCGGCCTGACGGCGATCTTCACCGGCGGTGCGCTGGCGTTGCAGATCTACGCTGGCGGCGCGCGTTTCAACGCCGAAGCCGTGGTGCCCCAGATCGTCGCCATCGGCATGGTGCGAGAGCTTGGCCCGGTTCTGGTCGGCCTGATGATTGCGGCCCGCGTGACATCCTCGATCGCGGCCGAGATCGCCACGATGAAAGTGACCGAACAGATCGACGCGCTGGTCACGCTGTCGACCCACCCGATGAAATACCTGACCGTCCCGCGCGTTCTGGCCGCCCTGGTCACAGTGCCGGCTTTGGTGGCAGTGGGTGACATCATCGGAATTGCCGGCGGCTACACCGTGGCCACACAAAACCTGGGCTTCAACCCGGCCGCCTATCTGAAAAACACGGTCGATTTCCTTGAAACCCGCGACATCGTCTCGTCGCTGGTCAAAGGTGCAGCTTTTGGCCTGATCGCGGCCATCATGGGCTGTTACTACGGCATGAATTCTGGCCGTGGCGCGCAGGGCGTGGGACGGGCCACCAAAGGGTCGGTCGAGGCCGCGGCGGTGTTGATCCTGGCTGCAAACTTCGTTCTCACAGGGGTATTCTTCTCGCTATGATCCGGATGGAGAACGTACATAAGGCCTTTGGCGACAACCACGTGCTGCAAGGCATGAACCTTGAGATCCCCAAAGGCACCTCGATGGTCATCATCGGCGGTTCGGGCACCGGAAAATCGGTCGCCTTGAAATGCATTCTGGGCCTGATCAAACCCGACAGCGGCATGATCTACGTGGACGGCAAAGACGCCAGCAAGGGCGACCGAGATGCCTTTCTGGCCCGGTTCGGGATGTTGTTTCAGGGCGCGGCCCTGTTTGATTCACTGACCGTCTGGCAGAACGTCGCCTTCCGCCTGCTGCGTGGTTCTCTGAAACGTCCGACCGAGGAAGCCCGCGAAATCGCCATCGAAAAACTGCGCCGCGTGGGCCTGAAATCCGACGTCGCCGACCGCTTTCCGGCGGAACTGTCAGGCGGCATGCAAAAACGTGTGGGTCTTGCACGCGCCATCGCCGCCGAGCCCGAGATCATCTTTTTCGACGAACCCACCACCGGTCTTGACCCGATCATGTCCGGCGTCATCAACGATCTGATCCGCGAAATCGTGACCGAGATGGGCGCCACCGCGATGACCATCACCCACGACATGAGTTCCGTCCGCGCGATTGCCGACAACGTGGCGATGCTGCACGGAGGCGTGATCCAGTGGACCGGCCCGGTCAGCCACATGGATGCCTCGGGTGATCCCTATGTTGAGCAGTTCATCAGCGGCAGCGCAGAAGGGCCGATTGAGGCGGTGCGGTGATCGAACCCATTGAAGAAATCGTAGATTTTTTCGACTACGCTGACGCGTATTTTTCAGCGTGTAAGACACTATTTCCTAAGGAGCATTGGACAAAAAGTGTAAAGGAATACTCTGATCACAAAGACCGTGTATTTCGTGTTGGACCAGTTTATCAGAATCTGGGCTTGGCAACCGAACTAACATTCAAGACTTCTCTGCTAGTTTCAGGTTTCTCAAAGGAAAACGTGATAAAGCTCGGGCACAATCTAGAAAAACTGCTAAGCGAGCTACGAAACACTCGAGACCTCAACAAGGTAGATGACAAAGCTTTTGAAGCCGCAACCTTAGTCGGACCTCCACCTGGCATGTTGCGACGGATTGAAATGACGGGGCAGTCACCACAAGCCTGGTATCTATTTTCAACTCATATCCGTTCTTTGAATAGCAACTACAATTTATTCGAAATGCATGACGGCGGGACAAGCAAGGAAAAGTTCCGCTCGCGTTACCCCGCAAAAGACAGAGCTTACCGAGAAGTGTGTGTTGAGGCCATCATGGCTGGGCTGGATACTTTGATGGAAGAAATTCAAACTGAATTAAACCAAAGGCTTTCAAAAAGAGAAGACTAATATGCTTCTTAGTGTGAACACGAAAACGGCTGTGGAATAGTGAGTAAAAGTACTGCTGTTCGAAAAAGGCAAGACTGCTAGAATGACCCTCCGCCTCGCCACCCTCTCCCTACTGATCTTATACCCCATCGCGTGGTTCGCCCCGCTGATGCGCGCGGGGTTTCTGCCGATCTTCGGCCTCAGCGAAATCAGTGTCATCACCGGGCTGCAATCCTTGTGGAAATCTGACGTCTTCCTCGCGCTGATCGTCACCATATTCGCCCTTTTCGCCCCGTACATCAAAACCATCGGCACCGCGCTGATCCAATGGAACCTGCTGGATGCCCGCGTCCAACCTGCGCTCAACATCCTCGGCAAACTGGCCATGGCCGACATTTTCCTGATCGCGCTTTACATCACATTGGCCAAGGGCATCTCTTACGCCACCGTTGAGACCGCATGGGGTCTCTACCTGTTTACAGCCTGCATTCTGGCCTCCATCGTGCTTGGCCATATTACAGAGATGACATCCACTTCACGAAAAGCTCAGACCTAATTGATTGAAAACACAAATCTAAGTATCCTCTTAATATTTCGAGCAGCAGTGTTTTGTAGTTTTCGGGTCCGCAGCGGATCGTACGCAATCGTTTGATCACCTTCCGCTTTGGCCCGATGTGTTCCGGTTTGAAGAAGGAGTACGACGATCATGGCCGCCCTCCACAGTATTACATTGCAATTTCAGAATGCCTTTTTAAGACTGACTTTTTTCCTGATCTGCTTGGCGGCCTTGTTGGCCATTTCTGCTACGTTGTTGTCCGCTTTTGGCGTATTGCCCTGGCTTTCGATGCAGGCCGGATTCGGCGAGGCACCGGCGAAGGATGCCGGCATGGTCATCCAGATTGGCCTGACAGCGCTGATTCTCATGCTGGCGTTTTACCTGCCGGCCAATGCCCGAATGATGGCGCTGGAAAACAACCACCGCAAATTTGCGCTCAATATGCATGACATCGCGGACGCGTATCAAATGGCCCATGCCGCCGATCGCGGCGGGCTGTTCATGATGTCGTCCGAGTTTGACGCCGTCAAGGAACGCATGGGGTTTCTGCGCCAGCACCCCGACCTGCAAGCGCTCGAGCCCGAGATCCTGGAACTGGCCGCACAGATGAGCCAGATCAGTCAGGAACTGGCCCGGACCTATGGCGATGCACAAGTCGAACGCGCGCGGATGTTCCTGCAACAGCGACAGGAAGAGATCGAACTGTTTCAGCAGCGTCTGGAAGAGGCGCAGGTCATCCAGAACGAGTTGCGCCAGTGGACGCGGGATGTGGAAATGGAAGAGACGATCGCCAGGTCGCAACTTACGCGCCTGCGGGATGAACTGTTCGAGCTTCTGCCCGAATTGTCGACCCAACTGCACACACCGCGCAACAATGGCTCCTCAAAGGCATCCAGCGTGGTTGCAATGACGCCCCTTCGACCGGCGGAATAGGCGCGCCAGCGCCTGCTGCGGACGATGGCCCATCGGGGCCTGAGGCCGCAGCGCGCCATCGGCGGTGAGGAAAGCCCGCAAGGGCTTGAAGAACTGCCCAAGCTCGGGCACCAAGTGCGTCATGGCAAAGACGACATCCTTCTCCTGCTCGGCTTGCGGTGCGACGCATACACGATGGTCCGGACGCTGCGACGGTTGCGGCGAATGGAACACCATTGTTCAGGACGCGCCCATATCGACTGGCCCGGCCAGAAAATCCCTCGGCGGCAAACGCGGCCAGTCCATCGCACTCACGGATTTGTCCACCGAGGAAACACCGCCGCCCCGCACACTCTGCGGGGTCGAGGAGCTGGACCGTGTTCTGGGCGGCGGGCTGGTCCCGGCCTCGGCCCTTTTGGTGGGCGGAGACCCCGGCATCGGGAAATCCACCCTGCTGCTGCAAGCCGCAGCGCGTTTCGCGCGTGCAGGCGTGAAAACCATCTATGTCTCGGGCGAAGAAGCCAGCGCACAGGTTCGCATGCGCGCCCGCCGACTTGGGCTTGAGGATGCGCCAGTTCAACTCGCCGCCGAAACCAACCTGCGCGACATCCTCACAACGCTGGAAGCCGAAAAACCGGGCCTGGCCATCATCGATTCGATTCAGACGATGTGGGCGGACAATGTCGACAGCGCACCCGGTTCAGTGTCACAAGTCCGGGCTGCGGCCCATGAATTGACCACGTTTGCGAAACGGCACGGTGTTTCGATCATCATGGTTGGCCACGTCACCAAGGAAGGCCAGATCGCAGGCCCTCGTGTGGTCGAGCACATGGTTGACACCGTCCTTTATTTCGAGGGCGAACGCGGCCACCAGTTCCGCATCCTGCGCGCGGTCAAGAACCGTTTTGGCCCCGCCGACGAAATCGGCGTGTTCGAGATGACAGGCAAGGGTCTGGCGCAAGTGACCAACCCCTCGGCCCTGTTCCTGTCCGAACGTGGCAGGCCAAGCCCCGGCTCTGCTGTTTTTGCGGGCATTGAAGGCACCCGTCCCGTGCTGGTCGAATTGCAGGCTCTGGTGGCGCCCTCGCCCCACTCACAGCCCCGCCGCACCGTTGTTGGTTGGGACAGCGGGCGCTTGGCAATGATCCTTGCGGTGCTCGAGGCCCGCTGCGGCATTCCTTTTGCCGGGCTCGACGTCTATCTCAACGTCGCCGGAGGCCTGAAAGTCAGCGAACCTGCCGCCGATCTGGCTGTGGCCGCCGCCCTTCTCAGTGCCCGTGAAGACACAGCATTGCCCGCCGACACGGTCGTTTTCGGAGAAATCTCGCTGTCCGGGGCACTTAGACCGGCCCCACAGACCGAAAACAGGTTGAAAGAAGCGCAAAAACTTGGTTTCACGGCGGCAATTGCTCCGGCTGGTGGCAAAACCGGCACTGTGGCAGGTCTGACACTCACCCGACCCTCTGATTTGGTGGGGTTTGTTGGCGAAACCTTCGGAGCAGGTTAAAGTCGCGCCCCGAGGGGCAGAAAAAGAACAGGCGAGGGCCATGGAAGGTTTTACAATAATTGACGGGGTCGTCGCCCTGATCATCGTGCTGTCGGGCTTGCTGGCCTACTCACGTGGCTTCATGCGCGAAGTTCTGGCCATTGCGGGCTGGGTCGCGGCGGCCGTTCTGGCATTCATCTTTGCCCCACAGGCTGTACCGCTGGTCAAAGAAATCCCGGTAGTCGGAGATTTCCTGCGCGACAGTTGTGAACTGTCGGTGATCACCGGCTTTGCAGCCGTCTTTGCCGTGGCTTTGATTGTGGTCAGCATCTTCACACCGCTGTTTTCATCGCTGGTCCAGCGTTCGGCTTTGGGCGGTCTGGATCAGGCGCTGGGGCTGTTCTTCGGCATCGCGCGCGGCATTCTGCTGGTTGCAATCGCCTTCTTTGTCTATGACACGGTCATGACCGGCCAGTCCTATACAATCGTGGACGAAAGCCGTTCGGCCAAGGTGTTCGAGCAGTTCAGCAGCCAGATTGAAGAGCAAAACCCCGAAGCCGCTCTGGGTTGGGTGACTGCACAATATGAAGAACTGGTCGCCAGCTGCACGGCAGGAAACGAACGACCCGAAACCACGGCACCAGCTGACGGGTAATCTTGGGGTGCATTGCGTGATGAAAGCCCGGCACAGTCCGGGCTTTTTCATTTCAAATGTACCCTTCCCCGCCGCAGATCGTGCAGCGGATCGTTTTCAGCCCGAAACACCCGTCGCACCGGCTGGAGATTGGTTTGCCAAGAATATCCCGGCTTTTGACAACTTCGCCCGCCCCGTTGCAGATCTGACAGGGCGCCCGGCCCATTCCCCGGCACCTGTGGCACCGTTGTTTGATCCGCTCCTGCTTCTTCTGTTGAGGTTTATGCTGCCACATTCCGGCCCTTTGCGTGCTTCACCCATCCTGACTTGCACATATTAATTGGCATGACAGCACATATGATTGCACATGTCATCTAGTTCTTGATCTGGCCCCGATCCCTGAAATCCCGACCTGCGGCAATAGGTAAGTGTGATCCTTTGATGACAGCCACGCCATTAGGCATTATGTGGAGGCCAACCCGCCACGGAATCGGAGCCACCGATCTTGTTCTTTCTGCACGAATGCGCGCTGGTCGTTGTGATGGTCGCCCTATTGGCGTCGTTGTCGCCTGCCACCAAACCGACCGCACGCGCCTTGCAGAGGATCCGATGCCGAACGGCGGTCAATCCTCAGGTCAAATCGTCATAGAAGTTGGAGCCCCGTAAATGTGTGGGATTTTGGGAATCGCAAGCCGGACACATGATGTGTTTGCCGAAATCTATGACGGGCTGCTGATGTTGCAGCACCGGGGTCAGGATGCCTCAGGGATCGTGACCTATAACGGCGAGTTCTTCCGCGAAAAGAAGGCCAACGGTCTGGTCAAGGACGTGTTCAACGCCCAGGATGCAGAAACCCTGTTGGGTCGCGTGGGTATGGGGCATGTGCGCTATCCGACGGCGGGATCCCTCAGCGCGGCCGAGGCGCAGCCTTTTTTCGTGAACGCCCCTTACGGCATCTATCTGGTTCACAACGGCAACATCACCAACACCGCTGAACAGCGCGAAAAGGTCACCGGCAAATACAGCCGCCACCTTCGTACCACGTCAGACTCTGAAATCCTTCTGAACGTGCTGGCCGACAAAGTAGCGGATGCGATCAAGGTGAATGGCAACCGCGAACCCATCCGCAATCTGTTTGCCGGTGTGAAGATGACGATGGAACGCGTTCAGGGCGCCTATTCCGTGATCTGTCTGGTCGCGGGTGTCGGTATGCTGGCCTTCCGCGATCCGTTTGGCATTCGCCCACTTTCGGTCGCCAAACGCGAAGCAGACGGAGACGGTGATGATTATGCCTTTGCCTCGGAAGACGTGGCCTTTGGCATCAACGGTTTTGAAAAGCTGCGTGATCTTCGCCCGGGTGAGGCGATCCTGATCGATCTGGACGGCAACATGCACAAGTTTCAGGCGGTCGAGGGCAAGCTGACGCCCTGTATATTCGAGTATGTCTACCTGGCCCGTCCGGATTCTTTGCTGGACGGTGTTTCGGTTTACAAGACTCAGATGCGCATGGGCCAGACGTTGGCGAAACAGATTCAGGACTCGGGCCTGGAAATCGATCGGATCATCCCGGTGCCCGACAGCGCCCGCCCCGTGGCTCTGGAAGCCGCGAAGATCACCGGCATCCCCTATCGCGAAGGGCTGGTGAAAAACCGGTATGTCGGGCGCACGTTCATCATGCCGGGTCAGGCGGAACGGCAGAAATCCGTCCGCCGCAAGCTGAATGCCGTGCCGCTGGAATTCGACGGACACAGTGTTCTGCTGATCGACGATTCGATCGTACGGGGCAACACCATCAAAAAGATCGTTCAGATGTGCCGCGATGCCGGGGCCAAGAAGGTCTATGTCGCCAGCGCCTCGCCTCCGGTGAAATACCCCAATGTCTACGGTATAGACATGCCCACCAAGGCCGAGCTGATCGCAAATGGCAAGGAAATCGAAGAAATCCGCGAAGAACTGGGTGCGGACGCCCTATTCTATCAGCACCTGGAAGACCTGATCTGGGCCGCCAAAGAAGGCAATCCCGAGATCGAAGCCTTCGACTGTTCCTGTTTTGACGGCAAATATGTCACGGGCAGCGTCAGCGAAGGCTATCTGGACAATCTGGAAAACAGCAGTCGTGTCAGCCAGAAACGCGCCGACATGCAGATTCCGGGTGGGTCTTGGAATGCGGCGAAACTGGCCTCGGGCTGAGCGGACGAAACAGAACTGACACTGTCGGTTTTCCATTCTGAATGGCGAATCAAAACGGCGGATCATCCCGGCCAGCCGATAGCTGTCGGCCGGTCTGATTGCTGTCACGTGACGTGGATGAGTGGAAATTTGCCACAACCAATCGGCGAATTCCACGCAATCACAAGGGCTTTTTTCAAGGGCACCAAATCGTGATGACACCTGTCCGCGCAGCGCTTTTGTTCGCTTGAGCGTTTTGCTATCCGGCGGCGACCACTCACTCAAAAAGGGGTCCGGGCCACGCCCCGGACCGCGGATCATGTCAAACGCCAATGTCCAAAGCGCGGCCACACAACGGGGCGCGCTGAAGAAGAATTCCGTCTCGGTTCTGGGCGTATTCGGGCCGAAAGCGGATATGCGCGCCCTGATGCGCCTGTCATCAGGCCGCGTGGAAGAAGTAAAACCCGGAAGCCGCGTTGCCTCGGGCACAGTGATCGCGATTGACGAGCATGGCATCATGCTGCGACAAAGCGGCCAGACCAGGCGTATCGCAATCCCCGGCGGCTGATCACATCTTGACGCCCCGCGCGCGGGGGTTCAAACCGCAGGCATGACCGATACGACCAAAATCGCCCTGATAACCGGGGCCTCTCGCGGGCTGGGCGCTGCCCTGGCCGAAGCGCTGGCGCCCGAATACCACATTGTCGCCGTCGCCCGGACCACTGGCGGGCTGGAAGAACTGGACGATCGCATCAAGGCCAAGGGTGGCTCTGCCACTCTGGCACCGATGGACATCACCGATCCGAACGCGATGGCAACCCTGTGCCGCGGGATCCATGACCGTTGGGGCAAGGTGGATTTGTGGCTGCATACGGCCATTCACACCTCGGCGCTGACGCCGGTACATTTCGTCGACCCCAAGGAATGGACCAAGGCAGTCAACACGAATGCAAATGCAACCTCGGTTCTGATCCCATATGTCGCGCCCCTGCTGGGTGAAAACGGCCACGCGGCATTTTTCGATGACCCGAAAGCCGGTCAGAAGTTCTATGGCATCTACGGTGCCACCAAGGCCGCGCAAATGGCCCTGGCCCGCAGTTGGGCGGCCGAGACCGAACGCACCGGTCCGCGCGTCACGATCGTGGAACCAGCACCGATGCCCACCGCCGTGCGTGCCCGGTTCCACCCAGGCGAAGATCGCGATGCGCTGACGAGCACCGCAAATGAAGCTGCGCGGATTCTGGCGCTGCTTTAGGAAATGGCCCTGACGGGCCATGCCTCCGGCGGGGATATTTTTAGCCAGATGAAGCTGGGATCAGGTGATATGAACACCGTTGCGCCCGGCCAGATCGACGAAGAACTGCCACGCGACACGGCCCGAACGCGATCCGCGCGTGGCCTGCCATTCAATTGCTTCGGCGCGCAGGATTTCGGCATCAACCGAAACGCCATAGGCCGCGCAATAGCGGTCGATCATGGCCATATATTCGTCCTGATCGCAGGGATGGAATCCCAGCCACAATCCGAAGCGGTCGGACAGGGATACCTTTTCCTCGACCGCCTCTGACGGGTTAATAGCGCTGGAACGTTCGTTTTCAATCATATCCCGCGGCATCAGGTGGCGGCGGTTCGAGGTCGCGTAGAACACCACGTTTTCCGGGCGACCTTCGATACCGCCATCCAGAACGGCCTTGAGCGATTTGTAATGCTGGTCATCGTGACTGAACGAGAGGTCGTCGCAAAACAGGATGAACCGATAGGGCGCCGCGCGCAGGTGGTTCAGCAACCGCGCGACCGAGCCCATATCTTCACGCTGAAGCTCCACAAGCTTCAGGTCAGGATGATCTGCGCTCAGCGTGCCGTGGACGGCCTTTACGAGGCTGGATTTGCCCATCCCGCGCGCGCCCCACAAAAGTGCATTGTTTGCCTTGTAGCCGGTCGCGAAGCGGCGGGTGTTGTCAAGTAACGTATCGCGCGACCGATTGATGCCGACCAGCAGATCCAGATCGACGCGATTGACCTGTTCAACCGGTTCCAGGCGTTCCGGTTCCACATGCCAGACAAAGGCCGGAGCCGCATTGAAATCCGGTGTGGCCAAAGGCGCTGGCGCCATGCGCTCCAACGCGGCAGCAATACGGTTCAGGGCTTGGTCGTCCATCGGCTCCTCCGGTCAGATACGGATCGGTTCAAAGCATGTTCTGATTGGCGCAACAAGGCCCGCGAACGAAAAAGGCGCGCCTGAAAGGGGCGCGCCTTGGTTGCTGTTTCAGCAGGTTACTTGTCGTCGTCGAATTCCTGCATCAGATCTTCGTTCGCTTCGGCTTCTTCATCGTCGTAGTAGCCGTCGGCACGCAACTGCTCCTCTCTCTTCCTTTCAACCCGGGCCACCAGGAAGATCGAAATCTCGTAGAGGCCATAGACCACGACAAACAGGATAATCTGCGTGATCACGTCAGGAGGCGTCACGATTGCCGCCAACACCAGAATGCCGACCACCGCATATTTGCGCACGGCCCCCAGACCCTCGGCGCTGACCAGCCCTGCCTTGCCCATGAGGGTCAGAAGAACCGGTAATTGAAAGCACAGCCCGAAGGCCACGATGAACTTGATCGTCAGGTTCAGGTATTCCTGTGCCGAGCCCTGAAACACCACGCTCAGCGGTGCCGCCGTCGCGCCATCAGCCACGGCTTCGCCTTCAGCGCCGAATTGCTGGAACCCAAGGAAGAAGTCATAGGCCAGAGGCGTGACGACGTAGAAAGCAAAGCTGGCGCCCAGAAGGAACATGAAGGGCGAGGCCAGCATGAAGGGCAGAAACGCATTCTTCTCCGACTTGTAGAGGCCCGGAGCCACAAAGCGCCACATCTGCATCCCGATATAGGGAAACGCCAGAATGAAGCCCCCCAAAAGCGAGACCTTGATCGCGACAAAGAACCCTTCCTGCGGCGAGATGAAGATCAGGCCGCAATCCTGTCCGCGCTCGGTCAGGACCTCACACAAAGGGTTGGTTAGAAAATTGAAGATCGGCGTGGCCACCGTAAAGCAGATGATCATCCCGACCAGAAAAGCCACGACGCAGTGTATCAACCGCGTGCGCAGCTCGGCCAAGTGCTCGATCAATGGGGCCGAGGTATCTTCGATCTCGTCGGTCTTGGTCATGTTTCGCCTTCAGTCTTCAGCGCCGCTTCGGCTTCTTCGGCCTTGGCCAGGGCCTCGGCAGCTTCCTTGGCCTTGCGCTCGGCGGCAGCGCGGGCCGTTGAGGCCTGAATTTTCTTGGCCTGTTCGGCTCGCTCGGCTGCCAGTTTACCGGTTTCGCTGTCAGGATCGAACTTGGTGGGATCCATGCTTTTTGCCATATCCTGCGCGGCTTGTTTCACGCCGTCCATGGCCGAGCCAACCGGATTCGCAGCGGCGTTGAGACCTTTCTTGATCTCGTTCACACCGGCCTGATCGGCGGCCTCGTTCATGGCGCTGCTGAATTCGCGTGCCATGCCACGGGCCTTGCCGACAAATCGTCCGACATTGCGGAACAAAACCGGCAGGTCCTTCGGCCCTACAACGATCAGGGCGACAATGCCGATGACCAGAAGTTCGGTCCAGCCCAGATCAAACATCTGCGCTTACGCCTTGTCTTTCTCGGTTTCAGGCGTGACGTCCTTGGCCAGTTCCGACGCGTCCTGTTCCAGTTCTTCCGAACCGTCCTTCACGCCCTTCTTGAACGCGGTGATGCCTTTGCCGACTTCGCCCATCAGCGAGCTGATCTTGCCACGGCCAAACAGAACCAGAACCACAACGGCGATCAGCAGAAGACCGGGAAGGCCAATATTATTCAGCATCTCTTTTCTCCTTTGTCGTCGGCGCCCTTGTGCGCCGGGAATATGAACTGGGTCCGTGTTTACGCCCCCGGGCCCTGTCCCAAAAGGGATCCGGCACAGATTAAGGGCGAAAATTGACCTCATCTGCAAAAAACTATGGGCTCGCATTTTTCAACTGACAGGTTTATGTCAGTTGGAAGTGGCTAGAACGATGGTATCGAAACCTGGTCAACGGAGAACCAAATGACCCATGTTGCTGAAATCGTCACCTTCACTCTTGCCAATGGCACCACCCCTGAAGAGTTCGTGAAACTCAGCCAAGCTTCTGAGGCCTTTGTGCGAAGCGCGCCGGGATTTGCCCATCGGCAGCTTAGCCAAGGCGAAGATGGTCGCTGGACTGATTATGTTGTCTGGACCGATTTGAAGGCGGCACAGGACGCAGCCGCACAGTTTCCGCAACAGGAATGTGCAGCAGGCATGATGGCGGTCATCAATCCAGATAGCATCCAGATGCGTCACGAGAAAATCCTATGGAACATGACTGCCTAAACGCGTTCAGAACGGCGTGTCATGCGCCGAACTGACCGCCTGTTCGATATCATCCAGATCCTGCGCGATGGCAAAC